>NZ_JBHVWC010000008.1:0-198719 GCF_042882445.1 Kitasatospora sp. NPDC058218
GCGTCACGCTCCGCCGGGCCGCTGCCCGTCTGCTGAGACGGTGCTTGTGAGACGGACCGTCAGTGCGCCAGGCTGGCCGGGTGATCCGCCACGCGTACCTGAGCCGTCGACTCGACGTCGACCTGGCGTACGCCTGCTCCGCGATCTGTCGCCGCGCCCTCTGACCAGTGCGGTGATCCGCCCGGCGCCCCCGCCGGGACCCCAGGCCGGGTGGAACGCACCGCCGTGCGCGGCCCTCCGTTTCCACTCACCCGATGGGACACCTCCATGCGCTTCGCGCTGCCCACGCGCGCCGCCGTACTCGCGGCCGCCGCTCTCCTGCTGGCCGCCGCCGCGGGCCCGGCCCACGCCGAGGCCGGCTACGGCCCGCTGCCGCCGCACAACCCCTACGCGGGCCCCGACGGCACCGCCACCATGCACGGCGACACCGGCTCCTCGGACGCCACCCCGCTGCCCGGGCCCCGGCCCGGACCGCTCGCCTCGGACCGGGTGGCGCTGCAGTCCGCCTGCCCGACCGTCCTGGTCGGCTCCGACGGCTACCCCGTCGCGCTCTGCACCGCGATCTTCGGCCTCACCCCGACCGTCCACCTGCTCGACCCGGCCGACGGCGGCTCGCTCGCCGAACTGCCGCTGGCCAAGGGCTCGCTGCTCGGCGGCGTCTACGCGTACCTGGACCAGCAGGACCGGCTGGTCGCCGTCGACGGTGAGCGCAGGCTGCTGCGGATCGGCCACCACCGCACCGCCTCCGGGGCCTGGACGCTGACCGTGGACAGCACGCTCACGCTGGCCGGTGCGGTGCCCGACGGCGACGCCGTCACCGGGCTCTCGCCCGACTGGCAGGGCCGGGTCTGGTTCGCCACCGGCGGCGGCGTGGTCGGCACCGCGGACGACCGCACCGGCGCCGTCCACGCGCTGGCCCTGCCGGCCGGCGAGCGGATCGCCAACTCGATCTCCACCGCCCCGGCCGGCACCGCCGTCGCCACCACCCACGCCACCTACCTGCTCACCGCCGACCCCGACGGCGCCCCGCGGATCGCCTGGCGCCGGGCGTACGACCGGGGGCCGGGCCGCAAGCCCGGACAGCTCAGCTGGGGCACCGGTTCGACGCCGACCTTCTTCGGGCCGAGCACCGGCACGGACTACGTCACCGTCGTCGACAACGCCGCGCCGACCGTGAACCTGCTGGTCTACCGGGCCGGCGACGGCTCGCCGGTCTGCTCGGTGCCGGTGCTCCGGGCCGGTGGCAGCGGCAGCGAGAACTCCCCGGTGGCGGTCGGCAACACCGTCCTGGTCGCCTCCACCTACGGCTACCCGTACCCGAAGCTGCCCGAGGACGCCGGGCCCGCCGTGCCCTCGTCGGGCGCGTTCCGCGGCGGCCTCAGCCGGGTGGACGTCCGGGCCGACGGCTCGGGCTGCGACCTCGCCTGGGACAACCGGGTGCGGTCCGCCGCCGTCCCGCGGCTCTCCACCGCCGACGGGCTGATCCACACCGTGCTGCGCGCCCCCGTCATCCCCGGGACGGACGCGACCTCGGCGCTGGACCCCTACTACTACGCGGAGATCGACCCGCGCACCGGCGCCGTGGTGCGCACCCGGTACACCGGGGCCGGCTTCCTCTTCGACACCCTGCAGATGGTCGGCTCGATCGCCCCGGGCGGCGTGGTCTACCAGGGCACCACCACCGGGGTGCTGCGGATCACCGCCGCCGGGTAGCGCCCGGGCCGTCGGAGGGGGCGTCGGCGGGCCTCGTGCGGGAGACTGCGAAGATGCCGTCCCCCACTCAGCGCGCCCTGGCCAAGGTGCCGGCCGGGTTGCGTCCGTTCCTGGTCAAGCACCGCAGGCTGGTGAAGGTCCTGCTGGTCGGGAGCACCTGCTTCGTGCTGACGACGGTGATCAACTTCTCGCTGAAGTTCACCGTGCTGGAGCACAAGCCGGTGGTGGCGCTCACCATCGCGACCGTGGTGGCCACCGCGGTCTCGTACGTGCTCAACCGCCGGTGGGCCTTCCGGGCCCGCGGCCACCGGCGTGAGGTGCTGCTGTTCCTCCTGGTCAGCGTGGTGGCGATCGGCGTCAACGACCTCCCGCTGGTCGTCTCGCGCTACGTCCTGGACCTGCGCGAGCCCCAGGTGACGGCCTTCACCCAGGAGGTGGCCGACTTCCTGAGCGGGATGGTGGTCGGCACCTTCGTCGCGATGCTGTTCCGCTTCTGGGCGATGCAGCGCTGGGTGTTCATCCGCTTCGCCGAGCCCGCCGTCACCCGGGTGGAGCAGCCGCAGCGGATCCCGTAGCGGCCGGGTCGGACGCCGGCCGGCCGGCCGCTCCCGCCCACCGGGAACGGCCGGCCGAACGCGGTTACGCTGCAAACGCCTGTCCGGAACTGCGGGACCCGCCCACCGACGAGGCGGGCGGAAGCTGAGCGGGGTGAGCGCGATGCGCGAGACGGACGGCCTCCGGGCCGGACCGGCCAGCCAGCAGGGCATGCGCCGGGCCAATCTGGCGCTGGTGCTCGGCGTGATCGCGAGCGCCCCGCGCTCGCGCGCCGAGGTGGCCGCCGAGAGCGGGCTGACCAGGGCGGCGGTGTCCTCGCTCGCCGAGGAGCTGATCGCGGCCGAGCTGGTGGTCGAGGAGGGCCCGGCCGCGCCCAGCGGCAAGGTCGGTCGGCCCGGCACCGCCCTCGGCCTCAACCCCGAGGGGCCGGCCGGTCTGGGCGCCGAGATCGGTGTGGAGCACCTCGGTGCCTGCGTGGTCGACCTGCGCGGCGAGGTCCGTTCCTGGCGCCGCCAGGAGATCCGCAACCGGGACCGGCGGCCGGCCGCCGTGATGGCCGACCTGGCCGAGCTGCTGCGCCGGGCCGTCGCCGACGCGGGGCTGCGCCCGGCCGGGCTGATGCTGGCCGTGCCCGGCCTGGTCGGGGACGACGGCGGGGTGCTCCGGCACGCCGCCAACCTCGGCTGGCGGGACGTGTCGCTGGCCGCCGAACTGCGGCTCGCGCTGCGTGCGGCCGGCGCCGAGGGCCTGGCCGAGCTGCCGGTGAGCGCCGACAACGAGGCCAACCTGGGCGGGCTCGCCGAACTCTGGCTGGGCGGCGCCCCGGAGCACTTCCTGCACGTCTCGGCCGAGGCCGGCGTCGGCGCGGCGATCGTGGTCGGCGGCCGGCTGATGCGCGGGGCGCACGGCTACGCGGGCGAGCTGGGGCACGTGCCGGTCCACCCGGCCGGACCGCGCTGCGCCTGCGGGGCGCACGGCTGCCTGGAGCAGTACGCGGGGGAGACGGCGGTCATGCGGGTCGCGGGCCTGGAGGGGATCCGGGGCGACTGGGTGGCGCTGCTCGCCGAGCGGGCCGAGGCCGGGGACGAGGACGTGCGCCGGGCGCTGGGCGGGGCCGGTTCGGCGCTGGGGATCGCCTCGGCCGGGGCGGTCAACCTCCTCGACCCGGCCGAGGTGGTGCTGGGCGGCGGCTACGCCCGGCTGGCGCCCTGGCTGCTACCGGGGATGCGGGCCGAGCTGGCGGCCCGGGTGACCGTCCGCCCCTGGTCGGACGAGCGGCTGACGGTCTCCCGGCTGGGCCGGCGCGGTCCGCTGCTGGGGGCGGCGGTCGGCGTGGTCCGGGCGGTCGTCGCCGACCCGGGCCGGCTCGACGCGTAGCGGACCCCGGGTCCGCACCCGACCCGGGGTCCGCCCTCAAGCTCCCGCCTGCGGGGCGGGCCCTACGACGGGTGCACCAGCTCGCGGCCGCCGCGCGGGCGGCGCAGGACGGCGGCGAAGGTGACCGCGACGCCGACCAGCGCCCAGACCAGCAGCACCAGCAGCGGCATGGCGAGGTTCGTCGCGCCGAAGTAGGCGATCGAGCGCGCGGCGTCCGTGCCGGCTCCGTTCGGGATCCAGGCGCCGATGGCCCGCCAGAACGGGGGCATCATCGGCGGCGGGAAGACCCCGCCCGCGCTGGGGTTGCCCAGCACCACGAAGATCAGCACCGCGACGCCGATGCCGATGATGTCGAACAGGCACTGCAGCGCCATGGTGAACGCGCCGACCGTGAACACCACGAGGGCGCCCATGGCGGACAGGCCCCAGGACGATCCGGGCAGCGCGTTCAGCGCCGGGCCGACGATCACCGCGCCGCCGATGCCGGCGGCGATCGAGTACAGCGCCAGGGTGGCGAGCCGGATCAGCGCCCGGTAGGCGTTGGCGGGTTTCGAGCCGGCGCTGACGCCGAGGATCGAGGCGACCAGGTAGCCGCCGACGCACCAGCCGATCACCAGGTAGAAGGAGGAGAGGCCGTTGGTGTCGCCCTTGGCCAGCGGAATGGTGTCCACGGTCCGGACGGTCCGCCCCTGGCTGTGGTCGATCGCGGTGACGATGCTCTCGGCGGCCCGGGCGGCGGCCGGGCCGCGGGCGTTGGCGACCAGCAGGGTGTCCTCGGTGCCGGCCGGGTCCACCACCAGCGCGGCGTAGATCTTCTGGTCCTTGATCTGCGCGGCGGCGGTCTGCGCGTCGGGCGCGGTGACGGCCCTCACCGCGTCGTCGGGCACCGCCTCCAGCGCCTCGACCAGCTTGGGGGAGACCTGTGGCGGGGCGACCACCGCGATCGAGAGCTCGTGCGGGGTGGGGCTGTGGAGGGCCCCGACGTACGAGGTGATGAAGCCGAGCTGGAGGAGGAGGACGGCGATCACCAGCAGCGCCGCGCGCGGGGTGACCGCCCCCTTCAGTTCGGCGACGAGTCCGGGCCTCGGTCCCTGCCCTGGGGCGGTCATCCACATCTCCTTGCGTATCGGGGAAAACGGGATAATTCATACCATCAACTAGTTGGGTTTCCCGATTCCCCGCGCCGCATGCGGGCGCGGTGTGCTGCGGGATACTTGCGCGGTGAGTGCGGCGAATGACGAGGAGCCCCTGCTGGCGGTGGAGCGCGAGGTCGCGCTGATGTTCCGCCGGGGCCGGGCGAGGGTGGCGGAGCTCTCCCGCCGGGTCCACCCCAGCCTGGAGGGGACGGCGTACAGCATGCTCGGCTACATCGAGCAGGCCGGGCGGGTGCGGGTGACCGACGTCGGCGTGCACTTCGCGGTCGGCAAGGCCACGGTGAGCCGGCAGGTCCGGACGCTGGAGGAGCTGGGCCTGGTGGCCCGGGAGGTGGATCCGCAGGACCGCCGGTCGGCGCTGGTCTCGCTCACCGAGGACGGCCGGCGGCGTTACCTGGGGGCGCGGGACGCCCGGATCGAGCGGGTGCGCGAGCTGATGGCCAACTGGTCCCAGGAGGACGTGATCCGCTTCGCCGGGCTGTTGCACCGCTTCAACGACGTGGTCGGGGAGGCCGTCGGGACCTGAGGGCGCCCGGAGCCCGGCCCCGGGCCGGAGCCCCGCCCCGCACCGAACCCGCCCCGAGCCGAAGGGGCGCGCCGGTGCCGAAAGGGAGGAGCGAGGACGCCCCGAGATGGGGGTCCCCCCGGCCGAAGGCTGGGGGAGAGGGGCGTTGGAGCGACGACCGTCGGTGCCGGGTCAAGCGCCCCGGAGGCGAGTGGGCGAGTAACGGCGGGGCTTTACTTGGGCTTGAAGAAAGTTGCCTTAAGCAACCATCGATCCTATGGTTGCCTAAGGCAACGATTTCTGCTTCCCGTCTGCCGCCCCCCGCCTCCGCCCCGCCCCCGCCGAAGGACCCAGATGACCGTCACCACCCCAGCCGCGACCGGAGCCGCCACCGCCGACGACCGACCCATGACGCACCGGCAGGTGATGGAAGCGCTGTCCGGCCTGCTGCTCGGCCTCTTCGTGGCCGTGCTCTCGTCGACGGTCGTCTCCAACGCCCTGCCGCGCATCCTCACCGACCTGCACGGCGGCCAGTCCGCCTACACCTGGGTCATCACCGCCACCCTGCTCACCCTCACCGCCTCCACCCCGATCTGGGGCAAGCTGTCCGACCTCGCCAGCAAGAAGCTGCTGCTGCAGATCGCCCTGGTGATCTACATCGCCTCCTCCGCGCTGGCCGGCCTCGCCCAGAACACCGGTGAGCTGATCGCCTGCCGCGCCCTGCAGGGCATCGGCGCCGGCGGTGTCACCGCGCTGGCCCAGATCTGCCTGGCGGCGATGGTCCCGCCGCGCGAGCGCGGCCGGTACAGCGGCTACTTCGGCGCGGTCTTCGCCCTCGCCACCATCGGCGGACCGCTGATCGGCGGCGTCATCGTGGACACCTCCTGGCTGGGCTGGCGCTGGTGCTTCTACGTCGGGATCCCGTTCGCGCTGGCCGCGATCGCGGTGCTCCAGCGCACCCTGAAGCTGCCGGTGGTCAAGCGCAAGGTGAAGATCGACTACCTGGGCGCCCTGGTCATCACCGGAGCCGTCAGCCTGCTGATGATCTGGATCACGCTGGCCGGCAAGAACTACGCCTGGCTCTCCTGGCAGACCGCGGCCATGGTCGGCGGAGGCCTGGTGCTGGGCGCGCTCGCCGTGGTGATCGAGAAGCGCGCCGCCGAGCCGATCATCCCGCCGAGCCTCTTCCGTCACCGCACCGTCACCCTGGCGGCGCTCGCCAGCGTGCTGGTCGGCATCGGGATGTACGGCGCGACCACCTTCCTCAGCCAGTACTTCCAGCTGGCCAAGGAGAAGTCCCCGACCATCGCCGGTCTGATGACGCTGCCGATGATCCTCGGCCTGGCCGTCGCCTCCACCGTGGCGGGCAAGCTGATCACCAAGTACGGCCGGTGGAAGGCCTACCTGGTCGCGGGCACGCTGATGCTGGCCATCGGCTTCGGGCTGCTCGGCACCGCCCGGGTCGACACCGACTACGGGCTGCTCTCCGTCTACATGGCGATCACCGGCATCGGCCTCGGCCTGACCATGCAGAACCTCGTGCTCGCGGTGCAGAACACCGTGCCCCGCCACGAACTCGGCGCGGCCAGCTCGGTGGTCACCTTCTTCCGCACCATGGGCGGCGCGATGGGCGTCTCCGCGCTCGGGGCCCTGATGACCAACCGGGTCGGCCACTACCTGACCGAGAACCTGGCGGCCGCGCACATCCCGGCCGCCGGCGCCGCGGCCGGCGGCGGGATCCCGGACCTGCACACGCTGCCGGCCCCGCTCGTGCCACTGGTGACGGACGCCTTCGGGCACGGGGTGGGCGTGGTGTTCCTGGTCGCGGCGCCGTTCGCGCTGCTGGCCTTCGTCACGGTGCTGTTCATCCGCGAGACGGTGCTGCGCACCGGTCAGCAGGACTGACCGGTCGCGGCGGCGCTGGTACGGCGAAGGGCCGGGGAGTGGATGCCACTCCCCGGCCCTTCGCCGTACCCGTTCCGGGTGCTAGTGCCCGGCGATCAGGCTCAGGCCGTAGAGGACGGCGGCGCCGCAGACGGCGAAGCAGGCGTAGGCGCCGGCCAGGGCCAGCTTGCCGCCGGCGGCCGGGGCGTCGGGGCCCGCCGCCGAGCGCTGCGCGGTCAGCGCGGCCTCACGGCGGGAGAGGGCCAGGATGCCGAGCGCGAAGACGGTGACCACCGCGACGGTGATGCCGAAGCTGAAGCCGGCGGTCTGGGCCAGGGCGTTCCACTTGATGTGCATGCTGTGTGCTCCTCAGCCGTCGGCGCTCAGGCCGCGACCGTGGTCGAGGCGGGGGTGGGGGTGGTGGAGGCGCTGGTCGGCGCGATCTCGACCGGGGTGACGTCGCTGACCTCGTTGACGTTGTCCGCGTCGACCGGCTGGCGGCGCGAGATCAGCCACATCGCGCCCGATCCGGAGACCAGGACGGCGCCGACCACGACCACGCCCCAGGTGCCCTGCTCGACGAGGAGGGCCGCCAGGCCGGCCACCGTGGCGGCGGCGGGCAGGGTCAGGCCCCAGGTGTAGACCATGCGGCGCACCAGGCTCCAGCGCAGCTCGCCCTTCGGGCCGCCGAGGCCCGCGCCCATGATGCCGCCGGAGCAGACCTGGGTGGTGGAGAGGCCGAAGCCCATGTGCGAGGAGGTCAGGATGACGGTCGCGGCGGCGGACTCGGAGGCGAAGCCCTGCGGCGCCTGGATGTCCGCCAGGCCCTTGCCCATCGAGCGGATGATCCGCCAGCCGCCCATGTAGGTGCCGAGCGCGATCGCCGCACCGGCCGAGACGATCACCCAGGTGGGGGGCAGCGCGCCCTTCGGCAGGGCGCCGACCGACACCAGGGTCAGGGTGATGATGCCCATCGTCTTCTGGGCGTCGTTGGTGCCGTGGGCCAGCGAGATCAGCGAGGAGGAGAACACCTGGCCGGTCTTGAAGCCCTTGGTGACGGTGTTGCCGTCGCTCTTGCGGGTGATCGCGTACGCCAGCTTGGTGGCGCCCCAGGAGGCCAGGCCCGCGACCAGCGGGGAGGCGATCGCCGGGATGAGGATCTTGGTGAGCACGGTGTCGAAGTTGACGCCGTTGAGACCGACACCGACCACGGTGGCGCCGATCAGGCCGCCGTAGAGCGCGTGCGAGGAACTGGACGGAAGGCCTCTCAGCCAGGTGAGCAGGTTCCAGAGGATCGCGCCGACCAGTGCGGCGAAGATGATCTCCGGATGGATACCGGCCTTCTCGTTGACGATGCCACCGGAGATGGTGGTGGCGACCTTCACGGAGAGGAACGCCCCCGCGAAGTTCAGGACGGCCGCGATGGTGACCGCGACCTTGGGCCGAAGGGCTCCGGTGGCGATGGAGGTGGCCATCGCGTTGGCGGTGTCGTGGAACCCGTTGGTGAAGTCGAAGGCGAGCGCCGTGATGATCACAACGGCCACCAGGAACGAGATGTGTTCCATACCCAAACAATCGTCGTAGTTGTCGCACTGATGTTGGTGTCGCTCGCGACGGTAGGGAGGCTCGGTGAACGGAAGGTGAACTGAGCCGGGCTTCATGGTTCCGGACGTGTCCGAGGGGTTGCCATGGCCTTGCCAGAAGGTGTCTTCGGGGCCTCTGAACTGGGCATTGGCGCAGAACGTCCTGGTTCGCTCCGGTTTGCTGAGACCTGTCTCACAACTGACCGAAGAATTCACCGACCCGTACGGGTGCGGTCTGTTTCTGGCGAGTAACCCATGACAGGATCGGCGAGGATCCGGGCAACCCGGGGGTCGGACAGGGGCGGGGAGGACGAATCCATGGGTGGGGCTGCACAGCGCGCGGAGTCTGCGGGAACACGACCGTGGGTGCGGGCCGCCCTGCGCTGCGGAGCCGTCCTCGCGGCCGCCGCGCTGGCGCTGCCGCTGGCCACCCAGGCCGCCTACGCGGCGCCCGACCCGGGCACCCCGGGCATCACCGCCCCGGTCGCCCCCGGCACCGACCCGCTCGCGGAGGCCAAGGCCACCCTCGGACCGCTGCTCGACCGGCTGCACGAGCTGTACAAGGGGGCCGAGGCCGCGACCGAGCAGTTCAACACCGCCGTCGCCAAGGTCGTCGAGCAGCAGGCCGCGCTCGCCGACCTCAAGGACCGGCTGGACCGCCAGCAGAAGCAGGTGGACGCCGGCACCGACGTGGCCGCCCAGCTCGCCGCGGCCCAGTACCGCAACGGCGCCGCCTCCGCCTACGCCGAACTGCTGCTCTCCAAGGACCCGTACGAGGCCGTCACCATCGCCGAACTGCTCGCGGCCGCCAGCCGTTCGCAGTCCGAGTTCCTGGACCGGCTCAAGCTCGACCGCGAAGCGCTCACCGGTCTGCAGAAGCAGAGCGAGGAGGCGCTGAAGAGCTCTCAGGAGCTGGTCGCCCAGCAGGACGCCGCCAAGGCCAAGGTCGCCACCGACTTGGCCGCCGTCGAGCAGCTGGTCTCCTCGCTCACCGGGGCCCAGCGCACCGAGCTGGAGCAGCTGGAGAAGGCCAAGGCCGACGAGGCCCAGCTGGCCTTCCTCGCCTCCGGCGCGCTCGGCAAGGGCGAGCGCACCCCGTCGCTGGCCGGCCGCGCCGCCGTCGCGTACGCGCTGGCGCAGCTCAACAAGCCGTACCTGTGGGGCGGCGCCGGGCCGGACATGTTCGACTGCTCCGGCCTCACCTCGCAGGCCTGGCTGCACGCCGGCAAGCCGATCCCGCGCACCAGCCAGGAGCAGTGGGCCCAGCTCCAGCACGTCGCGCTGAACCAGCTGCGCCCCGGTGACCTGGTCATCTACTTCGAGGGCGCCACCCATGTCGCGCTCTACATCGGCGGCGGGCTGGTCGTCCAGGCGCCCCGGCCGGGTGCGGTGATCAAGGTGTCGCCGATCGGCTCGATGCCGATCCTCGGTGCCGTCCGGCCCGACCCGGAGACCGCCTCGGACGAGGCGGGCGGCGCGTGGAAGGTGCCGGACCTCCCGGCGGGCTGGGACACCGTCACCCCGATCGCCCCGAGCCCGGCCAACCAGGTGCCGACCGACCCGAACGCGACGACCCCCGCGCCCGGCACGCCGACCGCGCCCGGCACACCCACCCCGGGGACGCCGACGCCCGGCACCCCGGAGCCCGGCACAGGCACGCCCACCGACCCGGGGACGTCGACCGGCACGCCCACGGGCACGCCCACCGGGACCCCCACGGGCACGCCGACCGGCACTCCGACGGGGACGCCGACGGGCACTCCCACCGGCACTCCGACGGGCACTCCCACGGGGACGCCGACCGGTACCCCGACGGGGACGCCGACGGGCACTCCCACCGGCACGCCCGCCGGGTCGCCCAGCAGCACCGGCAGCGGTTCGGCGGCCGCCTCGGCGCCCGGCTCCACCTCGGCCACCCCGCTGCCGACCGGCCAGAACTAGCAAGGCCCGTCCGCGTTCCACCGGCGGAACCAGGACGGACACGCGGACGCCCCCCGGGGCCCGGTGCTCACCGGGCCCCGGGGGGCGTCCGCGCGCTCAGCTCGCGCCGCTGTCCGGCTCGAAGCGGATCAGCACCGCCTTGGAGGTCGGGGTGTTGCTGATGTCGGCGGTGGAGTCCAGCGGCACCAGCACGTTGGTCTCCGGGTAGTACGCCGCGGCGCCGCCGCGGGCCACCGGGTAGTGCACCACCCTGAAGTGCGGGGCGCGCCGCTCCACGCCGTCCTTCCACTCGCCGACCAGGTCGACGTACCCGCCCTCGGTCAGGCCCAGTTCGTCGGCGTCGGCGGGGTTGACCAGCACGACCCGGCGGCCGCCGGTGATGCCGCGGTAGCGGTCGTCCAGGCCGTACACGGTGGTGTTGTACTGGTCGTGCGAGCGGAGCGTCTGCAGCAGCAGCCGGCCGGGCGGGACCTCGGGCGCGGTGAGCGGGTTGACCGTGAAGTTGGCCAGGCCGGTCGCGGTCGGGAAGGTCCGGGAGTCGCGCGGGCCGTGCGGCAGGGTGAAGCCGCCGGGCCGGCGGACCTTGTCGTTGAAGTTCTCGAAGCCCGGCACCACCCGGGCGATCCGGTCCCGCAGGGTGTCGTAGTCGGTGGCGAAGTCCTCCCACGGGACGCTGTCCTGCGGGCCGAGCGCGGCACGGGCCAGCCGGCAGACGATCGCGACCTCGGAGAGCAGGCCCGGCGCGGGCGGGCGCAGGCCGCCGCGCGAGGAGTGCACCTGGCCCATCGAGTCCTCGACGCTGACGAACTGGGCGCCCTTGGCGGTGACGTCCCGGTCGGTGCGGCCGAGGGTGGGCAGGATCAGCGCCCGGGCGCCGGTCACCACGTGCGAGCGGTTGAGCTTGGTGGAGACGTGCACGGTCAGCCGGCAGCGGCGCATCGCCGCCTCGGTGACCTCGGTGTCCGGGGTGGCGGCGACGAAGTTGCCGCCCATCGCGAAGAACACCTTCACCCGGCCGTCGCGCATCGCGCGGATGGTGTCCACCGAGTCGTGGCCGTGGGCGCGCGGCGGCTCGAAGCCGAACTCCCCGCCCAGCGCGTCCAGGAAGGCCGTGGACGGCCGCTCGAAGATGCCCATCGTCCGGTCGCCCTGGACGTTGCTGTGCCCGCGCACCGGGCAGACCCCGGCACCCGGGCGGCCGACGTTGCCGCGCAGCAGCAGGAAGTTGACCACCTCGCGGATGGTCGGCACGGAGTGCTTGTGCTGGGTGAGGCCCATCGCCCAGCAGACGATGATCTTCCGGGAGGAGAGCACCATGCGGCCCAGCTCCTCGATCTGCTCCCAGGGCAGGCCGGTGGCGGCCAGCACCTCCTCGCGGCGGGTCTGCCGGGCCTCGGCGGCGAACTCCTCGAAGCCGTGGCAGTGCTCCGCGACGAAGGCCTCGTCGACGCCGCCGTCCGCCTCCAGGACCAGCTGGTTGAGCGCCCGGAACAGGGCGAGGTCGCCGCCGAGCCGGATCTGCAGGAAGAGGTCGGTCAGCTTGGTGCCGTGGCCGGCCAGGCCGCGGGCGTTCTGCGGGTTCTTGAACCGTTCGAGACCGGCCTCGGGCAGCGGGTTGACGCTCACCACGGTGGCGCCCGCGCGCTTGGCCCGCTCCAGCGCCGAGAGCATCCGGGGGTGGTTGGTGCCCGGGTTCTGGCCGGCCACGATGATCAGGTCGGCCTGGTAGAGGTCCTTGAGGCTGACGCTGCCCTTGCCGATGCCGAGCGTCTCGGTGAGCGCCGAGCCGGACGACTCGTGGCACATGTTGGAGCAGTCGGGCAGGTTGTTGGTACCCAGCCGGCGGGCGAACAGCTGGTAGGCGAAGGCGGCTTCGTTGCTGGTCCGGCCGGAGGTGTAGAAGGCCGCGCCGTCCGGGGTGTCCAGGGCGCGCAGCTCCTCGGCGATCAGCGCGAAGGCGTCGTCCCAGGCGATCGGCGTGTAGTGGGTGGCGCCCTCGTCCAGCAGCATCGGCTGGGTGAGGCGGCCCTGCTGGCCGAGCCAGTAACCGGAGCGTTCGGCCAGCTCGGCCACCGGGTGGGCGGCGAAGAACTCGGCGCGGATCCGGCGCTCGGTGGCCTCCTCGGCGACGGCCTTGGCGCCGTTCTCGCAGAACTCGGCGGTGTGCGTCTTCTCCGGCTCGGGCCAGGCGCAGCCGGGGCAGTCGAACCCGTCCGGCTGGTTGACCTTGCGCAGGGTGGCCAGGGTGCGCCGGGCGCCCATCTGCTCGGTGGCCATCCGGAGGCTGTGGCCGACCGCCGGCAGCCCGGCCGCGGCGTGCTGGGGCGCGGACACCACGGGGGCGTCCTGCGCCGGATCGCTCTGCGGGGCCCGCTTGGCCATGACTGCGCTCCTCGGCTGTGCTCGTCCGGCCGCCGCGCCGTCGCGGGGCCTCGCCGTCCATCCTTCCACCCGTTCGAGTCGTCCGGGCCATCCCGGTGCCGGACCCGATCGGGCCCGGCCCGGCGTCGATAGAGTGTGACCGCTTCGAGAGGCGGGGGTGGGGCGGGTGAAGGTCGGAGATCTCCTCGACGGCCGGTACGAGCTGGTGGAGCGGCTCGGCCAGGGCGGCTTCGGCGTGGTGTGGCGGGCCTTCGACACCCGGATGCGGCGCCAGGTGGCCGTCAAGGTCATCGGGTACCACGGCGCCGACCAGCAGAAGGCGGCGCTGCGGTTCGTCCGGGAGGCGTGCGCCGCCGGGAACCTCTCGCATCCGCACATCGTCACCGTGCACGACCTCGGCGAGAGCGAACTCGGGGGTCGGCAGGTGACCTTCCTGGTGATGGAGCTGCTCGGCGGGCGCACCCTCACCGACGTGCTCCGGGCCGGCCTGCCCGATCCGGCGCAGAGCCTGAGCTGGGGGCGGCAGATCTGCGACGCGCTGGCCGCCGCCCACGACGCGGGGATGGTGCACCGCGACATCAAACCCGACAACATCATGGTCACCGAGGCCGGCACGGTGAAGGTGCTGGACTTCGGCATCGCCCAACTGGACACCGGGGCCGGCGGGTTGACCACCACCGGGACGGTGATCGGCAGCCCGGCGTACATGGCGCCCGAGCGCTGGACCGGCGGGCGGGTCGACGGCCGGGCGGACCTCTACGCCTTCGGCTGCGTGCTGGTCGAACTCTGCACCGGGGCAAGGCCGTTCAGTGGCGACTCGACCCCGGTGCTGATGTACCAGCACCTCAACGAGCCGCCGCCGGCGCTGGACCCGGCGCAGTTCGGGCTGCCCCCGGAGGTGGCCGCGCTGGTCACCGAACTGCTGGCCAAGGACCCGGCGGACCGCCCGGCCGACGCGCGGACGGTGGAGCGGCGGCTCGCGGCCCTGGCGCGGCGGTGGGCGCCGGACGGGCCGGCCGCGCCGCCCCGGCCGACCCCGACGGTGCTGGATCGCCCGACGCCGCCGGCCCCGGTACCGCCGGCCCGGCCCCCCGCTCCGCCCCTGGCCCAACCCCTCGCCCCGCCCGCTGCCCCGCCCGCGGCTCCGGCGCTCCCGCCGCGGCCCGGCGCCGGGCCGGTCGCCGAGGCCGTCCTCCCGCCGCTCACCACGCCGCCGGTCACCGCCCCGCCCGGCCCGGCCGACGCCGTCCGCGCGGCATTGAGCGAGCGCCGGGACGCCGCGTGCCGGGCGGCCACGGCCGGGGAGTCCGCCGTCCGGCTGCAGGAGCTGGCCCGCGACTGCGTCGTCGCCCTAGGCGCCACCGACCGCGACACCCTGTGCACCTGGCGGGACTTCACCTGGTACCTCAGCCGGTCCGGCGACCTCGACGGTGCGATCCGGCTGCTCACCACCGTGGTGGAGGACATGCGGCTCGCCCTCGGCGCCACCGACCCGGACACGCTGGGCGCCCGCTACCACCTGACCTGGTGCATCGGTGAGAGCGGCGAGACGGTCACGGCGATCCGCCAGCTCTCCCAGCTGCTGCCCGACATGCACGCCGCCTGGGGCGGTCACGACGCCCGCGTCCTGAAGGCCCGGCACGACCTGGCGGTGTACGCCGCCAACCGGGGCGACCTCGACGGGGCCGTCCTCCAGTTGCGCACCCTCCTGCCGGACCTCGCCCGGGCGCTGGGCGAGCAGCACCCGACCACCGTGCAGGCCTGGCAGGACCTGTCGGCCTACCAGCAGCGGCTGGCCCGCCCGGCGCGCCGGGTCCGCGTCGCCCGGCGGGCGAAGATCAGCCCGGTCGAGGCCGTGGTGCTGGTCCGGCGCCTCCTGGCCTGGGACTTCGCCTCGGACCAGGAGGCCAACGCCTGCCTGACCGCGCTGGAGCGCGGGACGGGCATCAAGTCGATCGGGGACTGGATCCTCGCCGCTCCGGACCACGTCAGCGCCGAGGACCTGGTCGAGGAGCTGTTCGGGCCCTGAGCCGGCCGCCCGGGGCCCGGGCGGCCGGCTCAGGCCGCCAGCGCCGCCGGGACGCCCGCCAGGGCGCGGAGGATGGCCCGGGCGGCGGCGTCGTTCTGGCGGAAGCCCGGCGAGTCGGTGCGCGGCCGGGCGAAGGCGGCCGCCGCGCGGAGACTGGTGTGCGGGCCGAGGGCGGTGCGCCGCGGGTGCGGGCCGCCGCTCAGGGCCGGGTCCAGGACCCGGCTGTCCCCGGGCCGGATGGTGAGCAGCCCGGAGCGGTGGGTGTGCTCCTCGTCGCTGACCACCTCCTCCACGATCCGCCCGGCGCGGTGCAGTTCGCGCAGCACCGGGTCGTGGGTGCGGGCCAGCGCGTGCTTGGGCAGGTACGCCTCGACCAGGGCGGTGGCGCTGACGCCGTGCCCGGGAACGGTGGTGCCGGACGCCCGCCAGGTGCCGGTGGCCTCGTCCCGTTCGACCTGGATGCCCGCGCCCAGGAAGCGGACCACGCCCGCCTCGGAGAGCGCGAGCAGCTGGCGCAGCCGGAAGCCGGGCGGGCCGGAGGCGAGGTAGCTGAAGTAGCCGAAGAACCACTCGTCGACCTCCTCGCCGACCGAGCGGGCGGTGAGCCGGTCGGAGGCGAGGATGCGGGGCAGCTGGCCGAAGAGCGAGAGCAGGGCCAGGAAGGCGCCGAGGTCGGCGCTGTGGGCCGGGTCGGCGCGGCGGTCGGCGTTCTCGGTGATGTAGCCGCGCAGATGGCGCTGGAGCTCCTCGTCGGAGCCGAGTTCGAGGCCGGCCAGCGGGAAGTCGAGCCGTTCGAAGTCCAGCCGGTCGGCCGGGTCGGGGACGGCCCGGGCGATCAGCCGGGCGAGCTCGGGCGAGTACCAGTCGTGCGTGTCGTAGCCGGCCAGGAACCGGGCCCAGGGCAGCGCGGTGCGCTCCGGGTGGGCGTGGAACAGCTCGTGGTAGTGCCCGAAGCCGATGTCCTTCGCCATCAACGGCCAGAAGTCGCGGCGCAGTTCGAGCGGCCCGGGCCGGTCGAGCACGGCGTCCACGGCGGCCGCGTCGAAGTAGCGGGGGAGCGGGGCGGGCGGCCCCTGGAGCCGGTAGCCGGTCTTGGAGTGGTAGGGCACGCCGCGCCGGGAGCCGACGTGGATCACCGGCTCGCGGCCGGAGGGCCGGTAGGCCAGGCCGTCGGGCGTCTCCTCGAAGCGGCCGCCGCGGCCCTCGGTGAGCAGCGAGACCAGGTCGACGAAGGCGAGCCCGAAGCCGCGCAGGACGAGCTGCTCACCGGCGGCTATGCCGGTGAGGTCGGCGTCGGCGGAGAAGGCCGGCGGCAGGTGGAACCGGCCGTGCCGGGCGGCGAACTCGGCGTCCGCGGCGTACCGGGGGTGCGGGGCGGAGTCGAGGTGGCCGAGGGTGAGGGTGACGTGGTCGGCGGTGAGGACCCGGTCGCCGAGGTGGACGAGCTGCGGGCCGTCCTCCGGGCCCTCGATCCGGCGGACGGTGTCCCGGTGCACGGTGACGGTGATGTGCGGCGGCAGGTCGGCGACGGCGCGGCGGAACACCCAGTCCAGGTAGGCGCTCTGGGCCCGCCGGGTGGGGAAGTCGGTCGGTGCCAGGGTGTGCAGCTCGGCCCGGACCGCCGGGTCGTCGACCTCCCGGTAGGGCTCGAACTCCTCGATCCGGGCGGCCCATTCGGCCAGCGAGGGGCCGGGGCGGACCGGTCCGTCGAGGGTGGACCGCTCGTCGGTGAACATCGTGACGTCCTCGGCCATCGAGTTCATCCGGAGCAGTGGGGACTGGTCGTAGCGCCAGATCCGGCCGGCGCCGGGCGGGTACGGGTCGACCAGGTGGACCTCCAACGGCTGCTCCGCCGGGAGGAGTTCGGCCGCGTTGGCGGCGATCCGCTCCAGCAGCCCGGTGCCGCGCGGACCGGCTCCGACGATCACCAGGGTGGTCAACGCTGCTCCCCGGGTGCGGTCTTGGCGTCGGTCCCGGTCCCGGCAGCGGTCCCGCCGGCGGTCCCGGCGTCCGCGGCGGCGCGCAGCCGGCGCCAGGCCGCGCGGGCCTTCTGCAGCGGGGTGGGCGGCAGGCCGTCGCGGGTGGCGCCCTTGGCGTAGTGCCGCTCCACGTAGTACTGGCCGATGGACAGCACCGTGGTGATCACGATGTACCAGATGGTGGCGACCATCAGCATCGGGATGACCTGGTAGGACTGCAGGTAGACCAGTTGCACCGAGTAGAGCAGGTCGGAGACGGCCAGCACGCTGATGATGCTGGTGCCCTTGAGCGCGCTGATCAGCATGTTGCCCGCCGTGGGGACGATCGAGCGCATCGCCTGCGGAACGATGATCCGGCGCAGCACCCGCCACCGGCTCAGCCCGAGCGCCGAGGCGGCCTCCAGCTGGCCGCGGTCGACGGAGAGGATTCCGCCGCGCACCACCTCGGCGGCGTACGCGGCCTCCAGCAGGGTCAGGCCGATCACGGCGGTCAGGGTGGGGCCGAACAGGTTGACGGTCTTGACGGTGATGAACTCCGGGCCGAACGGGATGCCGAGGCCGAGCGTCGGGTAGAGCGCGCCGATGTTGAAGAAGAGCAGCAGCTGCACCAGGGCCGGGGTGGAGCGGAAGATCCAGATGTAGATCCAACTGAGCGTGCGCAGCACCGGGTTGGAGGAGAGCCGCATGGTGGCGAGCAGGGTGCCCAGCACGAAGCCGAGCCCGAGCGTGACGGCGGTCAGCCAGAGGGTGAGGGTGAGGCCGTTCAGGACGGAGGTGGCGGTGAACCAGTCGGCGACCACGTCCCACTGGAAGGCCTTGTTGCGGATCGCCGAGCTGACGGCCATCGCGAACAGCAGCAGGGCGACGGCGGCGGAGATCCACTGGCCGGGGCGGCGGCGGGCGACGAGCCGGGCCGAGGGGTCGACGACGGCGCCGGCGGGCGGTCCTGGGTCGGTGTCGGGGTTCGTGCCGGCGTTCTTGGTGAGGGCGGGCGCGGGAAGGACGTCCTGCGGGGTGGCCATGAGGAGGACTCCAGGCGGAAGCTGCGGGCAGGCAGGCGGGAGGTACGGGGGTGGTCACGTACGGCCGTCGGGCCGGCCCGCGTCCCTCAACGCGGCCGGCTCTGCACTGCACTCCGCATTGATCGTACGCATGCGCGAACGAGGGCTGTCAAGGGTGTCGCCGCCGGGGCACACGACGACAAGTGATCGCAACAGAGCGGTAATGAACCGTGGTTGACGCCGCGCATCCTTCACTGCTCAACTTGAGCTCATGTACGCCGAGCAGCTCCTGGTCACCCGCGACCACATCGACTTCGGTCGGGTGTGGTCCGCGGCGTGTCGCGGCTGACCCGGCAGCGGGCCGTCCAGCCGGCCCTGTCCTCCTAGGAGCCTCCTCCCTCGGAGACCCCTCCTGCGGAGACCTCTCCCTCGGTGCCCCGTCGCGGGCCGGGTAGGCCGTCCAGCCCCGTAAGGACGGCCGTTTCAGGCGCACGCTGCCGCCTCCAGCCTTCTGCACCCCACTGCACTCCGGCAGTTCTCCGTCGCCTTCTCCTTCTTCCGTCGCCACCGTCACGTGCCCGCGCTCCCCGCTCCGTGCTCACCGCTCGAAGCCTGGCTCTGCCACGGCCTGTTCCGGCTTGCCCACCCGCAGCCGCCGGATTCCGTACGACCCGAAAGGTTCAGTCACCATGCCCGTCGAATTCCTCGGCATCGCCGCCACCGGCGATGGTTCGGAGACCACCCCCCGCTCCACGGCGGCCTTCGACCGCGACTACACCCTGCGGCTGGCCCGGGCCCACGAGGACAACGGCTGGGACCGCGTGCTGTTCGCCTACGGCGCCGGCGCCCCCGATCCGGCGGCGGCCGCGGCGTTCCTCGCGGCCCGGCTCGACCGGCTCCAGATCCTGCTGGCGCACCGGCCGAACGTCTCCTACCCGACCTACGCGGCCAAGACCTTCGCCACCCTGGACCGGATCAGCGACGGGCGGCTCACCGTCCACTTCATCACCGGCGGCAACGACCACGAGCAGCAGCGCGAGGGCGACTTCCTGACCAAGGACCAGCGCTACGCCCGCACCCGCGAGTACATCGGGATCGTCAAGAAGGCGTGGACCAGCCAGGAGCCCTTCGACCACGAGGGCGAGTACTACCGCTTCAACGACTTCGTCTCGGACGTCTTCCCCGTCCAGGCCCCGCGCCCGGGCGTCTCCTTCGGCGGCTCCTCGGAGGCCGCCTACGCGGCCGGCGGCGCCGAGGCGGACATCTACTGCCTCTGGGGCGAACCGCTGGCCCGCACCGCCGAGCAGATCGAGCGGGTGAAGGAGGCCGCGCGCGCCGCCGGACGGGCGGACGTGCCGCGCATCCAGGTCGCCTTCCGGCCGATCATCGCGCCGACCGAGGAGCTGGCCTGGGAGAAGGCGTACCGGACGGTGGACACCATCCGGGCCCGCAAGGAGTCCGGCGAGCTGGTCCGCCGCGGCGGGGCCCGCTCGCAGGCCTGGACCCCGGAGAACACCGGCTCCCAGCGGCTGCTGGAGATCGCCGAGGCCGGCGAGCGCTACGACCGCGCGCTCTGGACCCCGACCGCGGCCGTCACCGGCGGGGCCGGCAACTCCAACGCCCTGGTCGGCACGCCGGAGACGGTCGCCCAGGCACTGCTCGACTACTACGACCTCGGCGTGGACATCCTCTCCGCGCGCGGTTACGCGCTGCTCGACGACGCGATCGACTTCGGCCGCTACGTCATTCCGATCGTGCGCGAGGAGGTCGCCAAGCGGGACGCCGCGAAGGCCGCGGAGCGGGAGGCCCGGGCCGAGCGCGACCGCCGTCAGCTGATAGCGGTCCAGGCGTGAGCGACGCCGGCCGGGTGATCGAGGTCCGCCGGGTCACGATCGACGACCCGCTGGTCCAGCCACTGCTGCGGGAGCTGACCGAGGAGTACGTCACCCGCTACGGGCCGGAGGCCCGGGAGGAGATGAGCCGGTACCCGAAGGACGCCTTCGCGGAGCCGGCCGGCGTACTGCTCCTCCTCCTGGAGGACGGTGAGCCGGTGGCCGGTGGTGCGTACAAGCGGTACGACGAACGTACTGCCGAGGTGAAGCGGATGTGGACGCATTCCGCTCACCGCCGCCGGGGACTGGCCAGCCGGGTGCTGGTGGAGCTGGAGCGGGCCGCGCGGGCGGCCGGCTACACCCGGATGTACCTCACCACCGGCCCGCGCCAGCCCGAGGCCAAGGGGCTCTACCTGGCCACCGGCTACACCCCGCTGTTCGACGTCGACGCCGATCCGCTGACCATCGGTCCGCTGGCCTTCGAGAAGCCCCTGCCGGCCCGCGGCGGTCGGCCCCGGGTCCACGTCGGGCCGGGCGACCGACCCCACCACGTACGCCGACCCGACCACCTACGCCGACCCGACCACGCACCGACCCCGAAAGGCGCCAAACTCCCGTGAGAACCACCACCGTCCGCCGCCGCCTGCTCGCGACCGCCGCCCTGCTGCCGGTCCTGGCCCTGGCCGCGTGCGGCTCGGACCCGAAGACCACCGCCAAGTCCGGCGCCGGAAAGGCGGCGGTCGACGCCGCCGCGCAGGACCTCATCTCCGGCATCCAGAAGTCGGACGCCGCGGCCGCGCTGCTGCCCGAGGACGTCCGCAAGGCCGGCACGGTCAAGTTCGGTTCGACGATCGCCACGCCGCCCGCCGCGTTCTACGCCGACCAGGCCACCAAGAAGGCGGCCGGGGTGGACATCGACTTCACCGACGCGGTGGCCAAGGTGCTCGGCCTGACCGTGGAGCGCGAGGAGGCGGCCTTCGAGACCATCCTGCCCGCGCTCGGCAGCGGCAA
The DNA here is from genome assembly GCF_042882445.1 of Kitasatospora sp. NPDC058218. Lineage (NCBI taxonomy): Bacteria > Bacillati > Actinomycetota > Actinomycetes > Kitasatosporales > Streptomycetaceae > Kitasatospora > Kitasatospora sp. NPDC058218. The sequence goes on from NZ_JBHVWC010000008.1 coordinate 20,947, forward strand.
GTACGACGTCGGCACCGGCAACTTCGGGGTCACCGCCACCCGGCTGAAGACCATCGACTTCGTCACCTACATCGACGACGGCCAGGGCTTCGCGGTCAAGAAGGACAACACCTCCCTCCAGCCGGTCACCGACCTCGTCCAGCTCTGCGGGCTGGTCATCGGCACCGGGGCCGGCACCACCTTCGAGACCACGCTGAACAGCAAGAAGAACGTCTGCACCGACGCCGGCAAGAAGCCCTACGAGGTCAAGGCGTTCAGCGACAACGGCGCCGTCCTGACCGGCCTCCAGCAGGGCCGGATCGACGTCGTGATGTCGACCATCAACGGCCTGCGCTACCAGGCGTCCCAGGAGGCGTCCGGGACGAAGTTCCTCGGCGAGTTCCACCGGTTGGACGTCGGCTTCGCGTTCAAGAAGGGCTCCACGCTCACCCCGGCGTTCCAGGCGGCGGTCAACCAGCTGATCAAGGACGGGACGTACGACAAGATCGTCAAGAAGTGGGGAGTAGTCGATTCGGCGATCAAGGAGTCCCAGATCAGCCCGCCCGAGCACGCGTGACCCCCTGTCCGGGCCCCGGGCCTGTTGGAGGAATCCCACCATGACCATCACCACCGAGGCCGGTCCGCCGGCCAGAACGACCACCAAGACGCCGGCCGCCCCCGCCGGGCGCGTTGACCTCGGCGAGCTCGCCGGCCTGCGGACCGTCCGGGCCCGCCACCCCCTGCGCTGGGCCGCCGGCCTGGCCGCCCTCGTCGTCCTCGTCCAGTTCGCCCACGGGCTGGCCACCAACCCGGGCTGGGACTGGGACACCTTCCGGATCTACTTCTCCGCCGACACCATCCTGCGCGCGGTCGGCCGCACCATCGAACTCACCCTCTACGGCACCCTGCTGGGCTTCCTGCTGGGCGCCGTGGTGGCCGCGATGCGGCTGTCGCGCAGCGCGATCCTGCAGTCCATCGCCTGGGCCTACGTCTGGGCGTTCCGCTCGATCCCGCTGATCGTGCAGCTGGTGTTCTGGTTCAACCTCTCCTACCTCTACAAGCGGTTCGGCATCGGCGTCCCGTTCGGCCCGACCTTCGCCGAGTTCGAGACGATCGGGGTGCTGGGCGCCCTCGGCGCCGCCGTGCTGGGCCTGGGCCTGCACCAGGCCGCGTTCGCCGCGGAGATCATCCGCGGCGGCATCATCTCGGTCGACTCCGGGCAGCGCGAGGCCGCCGCCGCCCTGGGCGTGCCGCGCTGGCGCCAGGCCTGGCGGATCGTGCTGCCGCAGGCCATGCGCGGCATCCTGCCGGCCGCCGCCAACGAGGTGATCTCGCTCTTCAAGGGCACCTCGGTGGTCTACGTGATGGCCATCGGCGAGCTCTTCTACCAGGTGCAGGTCGTCTACGGCCGCACCGGCCGGGTGGTGCCGCTGCTGATGGTGGCCACCGTCTGGTACGTGCTGCTGACCACGGTGCTGTCGATCGGCCAGTACTACGTCGAGCGCTACTTCGCCCGGGGCGCCGAGCGCACCCCGCCGCCCACCCCGCTCCAGCGGGCCCGGGCCTTCGTCCAGGGCCTGCGGGCCGACCGCACCCCCGTCGAGACCGCTTCCGGAGGACGCTCGTGACCACCCCCGTCGTGGAACCCATGGTGCAGGTCAGGGGCCTGCACAAGAGCTTCGGCCAGCTCGCCGTCCTGCGCGGCGTCGACCTGGACGTGCCGGCCGGCTCGGTGACGGTGGTGCTCGGCCCCTCCGGCTCCGGCAAGTCGACGCTGCTGCGCTCGATCAACCACCTGGAGAAGCTCGACCGCGGCTTCGTCGCGATCGACGGCGAGCTGATCGGCTACCGGCGCTCCGGCGACCGGCTGCACGAGCTCAGGGAGCGCGACGTCCTGCGCCAGCGCACCAACATCGGCTTCGTCTTCCAGAACTTCAACCTGTTCCCGCACCTCACGGTGGTGGAGAACATCATCGAGGCACCGGTCAGCGCGCTGCGCCGGCCCAAGGCCGCGGCCCGGGCGGCGGCCCTGCAGCTGCTGGAGCGGGTCGGCCTGGCCGACAAGGCGGACGTCTACCCGCGCCAGCTCTCGGGCGGCCAGCAGCAGCGGGTGGCGATCGCCCGGGCGCTGGCGCTGGAGCCGAAGGTGCTGCTCTTCGACGAGCCCACCTCGGCGCTGGACCCGGAGCTGGTCGGCGAGGTGCTGGACGTCATCAAGGACCTCGCCCGGGCCGGCACCACGATGATCGTGGTGACCCACGAGATCGGGTTCGCCCGCGAGGTCGCCGACACCGTGGTCTTCATGGACGACGGCGTGGTGGTCGAGCAGGGCCCGCCGAAGGCCGTCCTGGACGATCCGCAGCACGAGCGCACCCGCGCCTTCCTGGCCAAGGTCCTCTGACCCTCCCGCTCCCAACCCTCTTCCACCGATCAGGAGTTCCGCCATGTCCCTACCCCGTCGCGCCCTCGTGACCGCCGCCGCCGCGCTCGCCGCCACCCTCACCCTGGCCGCCTGCGGCAGCTCCACGGACGCCTCCGCGGAACTCGCTCCCGCCAAGGGCAGCACCGCGCCGAACGGCATCACCGTGAACCTGACGCCGAATCAGAACCGCATCACCACGCCCAAGGTGGACGCCCTCGCGGCGCTGGTTCCGGAGGAGGTCAGAAAGAGAGGGACGCTGACGGTCGCCACTTCACTGGGTACCACGCCCCCGCTGGACTTCTACGCGAACGACGACAAGACCATCATCGGCGTCGAGCCCGACATCACCGAACTGGTCGGCAATGTCCTCGGTCTGAAGGTGGAGTTCAACCCGGTCTCCTGGGAGAACGTCTTCGTCGGCCTGGACAGCGGCAAGTTCGACGTCGGCATGACCAACATCACCGTCACCGAGGCCCGCAAGGAGAAGTACGACTTCGCCACCTACCGGCTGGACATCCTCGGCTTCGAGGCCAAGAAGGGCACCGGCTGGAAGGTCGCCGGCCCCAAGGACGTCGCGGGCAAGACGATCGCCGTCTCCTCCGGCACCAACCAGGAGAAGCTGCTGATCGGCTGGAGCGAGGAGAACGTCAAGAACGGCCTCAAGCCGGTCGACATCAAGTACTTCCAGAGCTCCTCGGACTACTACCTGGCCCTGTCCTCCGGCCGGATCGACGCCTATGTCGGCCCCAACCCCAGCCTGGCCTTCCACGCCGTGCAGACCGGCGAGACCGAGGTGGTCGGCACCTACTCCGGCGGCGGCGCGGACGTCCTCGGGAAGATCGCGGCGACCACCAAGAAGGACAGCGGGCTGGTCCAGGCGCTGAACGGCGCGATCAACGAGATCATCAAGAACGGCACCTACGGCCAGGCGCTGAAGCGCTGGGGGCTCGACGGCGAGGCCGTCCAGACCTCCGAGATCAACCCGCCCGGGCTGCCCAAGCCCAAGCCGTAGTCCGTTCACCCTCATGTCCTCCCCCAGCGCTATGGTGGCCCCGGTCACGGTGGACGCGGTTCGAATCCGGCGTACTCGGGGGTTGGGGGAGACATGAGGGCTGGGGAGGTGCTGGACGGGCGCTACCGGCTGGACCGGATGCTCGGCCAGGGCGGCTTCGGCGTGGTCTGGGCGGCCTACGACAGCAACATCGGGCGGCCGGTCGCGGTCAAGGTCCTCTCCGAGGAGAAGGCGAGCGACGAGGAGGCGGTCGCACGCTTCATCCGCGAGGCGAAGACCGCCGGCAGCCTGTCCAATCCGCACATCGTCACGCTGCACGACTACGGCCGGGTCCAGCAGGGCGCCTGGTCCACCCACTACCTGGTGATGGAGCTGGTCCGCGGTCGCCCGCTGTCCGCGGTGATCAAGGAGGGCGCGCCCGACCCGGTGCTCGCGCTGAAGTGGGTCCGGCAGGTCTGCAAGGCGCTCGACGCCGCCCACCGCTCGGGCGTGGTGCACCGGGACATCAAGCCCGAGAACATCATGATCGCCGAGAGCGGCGAGGCCAAGGTGCTGGACTTCGGCATCGCCCGGCTCCTCACCCAGTCGGGCGGCGGGCTCACCTCCACCGGCGTCGTCATCGGCACCCCGCCCTACCTGGCACCGGAGTGCTGGGCCGGCGACGCCATCGACGGCCGGGCCGACCTCTACGCGCTCGGTGTGGTGCTCTTCCAACTCTGCACCGGACAGCGGCCGTTCAATGCCGGAACGCCGGCCACCATGATGTACCAGCATCTGAACGACCCGCCGCCGCCGGTTCGCACCCCCTACCCGGCGCTCGCCGCCCTGGTCCGCCAGATGCTCGCCAAGAACCCGGCCGACCGGCCCGCCGACGCCGCCGAGGTCCGCCGCCGGCTGCGCGACATCCCGGTCGGCCAGGCCGCCCCGGCCACGCCGCCCGAACCGCCCGAGGCGCTGCGACTGCGGGCCGACCGGGCCTGGGAGTACGGCGTCGAGGGCCGGCCCGAGGAGGCCGTCCGGATGCTGACCGAGCTGATCCCGCGGCTCGCCCGCAGCTTCGGCCCGGCGGACCTCCGCACCCTGCGCACCTGCCACGACCTCGCCCTCTGGCTGGCCCGCGGCGGCAGCCCGGGCGCCGGCGCCGCGCTGCTGCGCGAGCTGGCCCCGGCCCTGATCGGCGAGCCGCGGGCGCACGCCGACGTCCTGCGCGACCTGGACCGCTGGGAGCGCGAGCGCGACGGGGCCGGCCCCGGTCCGGCCCGGGCGCTATCCCTGGACCAGCTCCTCGGCGGCGGCCCGCAGCGCGGCTGACGCCCCGGTGGCGATCGGGTCGCCGTGCCCGAACACCGCCGTCTCCACCGGCAGTTCGGCGAGTCGGCGCAGGGCGTCGGCGGCCCGCGCCGGGTCGGTGTTGAAGACGCCGAGCATCGTCCGCCCGCCGACGTTGGCCACCGCGTCCCCGGTGAACAGCACGCCGGGGGCGGGCAGGTGTATCGCGATGCTGCCGTCGGTGTGCCCGGGGACGTGCACCACCACGGCGCCCCCGCCGAAGTCGAGCCGGTCGCCGTCCTCCACCTCGCGGTGCACCTCGCACGGCGGGGCCGGCGGCAGTGGCGGCAGCCCGTCCCACAGCTCCTGTTCGAACGGGCTCAGCACCGGCGGCGCCGCGGCCCGCTCGCCCCGGATCACCGGGGCGTCCAGCCGGTGCGCCACCACCTCGGTGCCCCAGCGCCTCGCCAGCTCGGCCGCCGAGCCGGCGTGGTCCTGGTGGTGATGGGTGAGCACCACGGTCCGCAGCGCGGCCGGATCCGCCCCGGCCGCGCGGACGGCCGCCTCGACGGCGTCGGCCGACCCGGCGATCCCGGTGTCCACCAGGGTCAGGGCGCCGTCCCCGTCCCGCCAGAGGTAGGCGGTACCGAAGTCAAGTGTGATCATGTACAACTCGGGTCGTACCCGCGTGAGCTCCATGGCGTCGATCCTGCGCGTCCGCCCCGCCGTTCACGCGCGTGTTCGCCCTGGGCACGGGGCCGTTCGCCCACGGCGGAGGCCTGCGCCGGGCGCGCCGCCCGGGCCGGCCGGGGCTGTCAACCGTACGGGCACCTGATTCGGCGGCGCCCCGTCTTGTGGGAATTGATAGGAATTCGCCGAGCTGGACTGTCTGGTTCGCAGGCGGCAGACGTTGATATACCTCGGAACAAGAGTCCGGTGCGGTGTGTGCGGCCGCTCCGGCGAGCTGAGACGAAAGTGGTGGTGACGCTCAGATGAAGCTCCTCCGTGTCGGACCGCCGGGCGCCGAGCGTCCGGTCGCGCTGGGCCAGGACGGCACCGCGTACGACCTCTCCGGACGGGCCCGGGACATCGACGGCGCCTTCCTGTCCGGGCTCGACCCGGACGCGCTGGCCCGTGACGCGGCCGCCGGCCTGCTGCCGGTGACCGACATCGCCGGGCAGCGGGTCGGTGCTCCGGTCGTACGGCCGGGCAAGGTGGTCGGGATCGGGCTCAACTACCGGGACCACGCCGTCGAGGCCGGCGCCGCGATCCCGGACGAGCCGGTGATCTTCCTCAAGCCCAGCAACACCGTGGTCGGCCCTTACGACGAGGTGCTGGTGCCCCGTGGCGGCGAGAAGACCGACTACGAGGCCGAGCTGGCGATCGTGATCGGTCGCACGGCCCGGTACCTGGCCGGCCACCGGGAGGCGGCGGAGGTCATCGCCGGCTACACGATCGCCAACGACGTCACCGAGCGGGCCTTCCAGTTCGAGCGCGGCGGCCAGTGGGACAAGGGCAAGTCGGCGGAGACCTTCACCCCGCTCGGCCCCTGGCTGGTCACCGCCGACGAGGTCGCCGACCCGCAGCGGCTGCCGCTGCGCCTGTGGGTCAACGGCGAGCTGCGGCAGGACGGCTCCACCGCGCAGATGATCTTCCCGGTGCTGGAGATCGTCCGGTACGTCAGCCAGTTCATGGTGCTGGAGCCGGGCGACGTGATCGTCACCGGCACTCCGGCCGGCGTCACCCTGGGGCACCCGGGCACCCCGTTCCTGACCCCCGGGGACATCGTGGAGATCGAGATCGACGGGCTGGGCCGCCAGCGCCAGGTGCTCGGCAAGGCCTGACGCCCGGGCGGCCCGATCCGACCCCGGGCACGGGGGTCGGATCGGGTCCTCGGAGACCGGTCGGGGCCCGCCCGGCGCGCGCCCGCGCCTCAGCCGCCGAGCACGTCCCGCAGCCGCGCGGCCCGCGGCGCGTCCGGTCCCTCCAGCGCCAGCAGCGTGCTCAGGACCTGCGCCGTCTGCGGATCGTGCAGCGCCGTCGCCGCGGCCATCGCCATGAACTGGTCCACCAGCCACTCCCGCAGCTCGCCCACCGGCAGGACCCGGCCCTCGTCCAGCCAGGTCAGCGAGGCGCCCTCGACCACCGCGATCCACGAGCGCACCAGCAGCGTCAGCAGCGGCCCGGCCTCGCGGACGCCGAGGTGGCGCAGGGTCCGCTTGAGCGCCGCCCGCCGGACGTCGTCCACGATCGCCGAGGTGCGCTGCGTCTCCACCACCGAGCCGCCGCGCAGCAGGGCCGAGTACCCGGCGTCGTGCTCGGCCACGAAGGCGAAGTAGCTCTCCAGCACGGCGGCCAGCTGCTCGGTCGGGGTGCCGGCCAGCGGCACCGTGAACCGGCTGGTGAGCTCCTGCGCCGCGGTGCGCAGCGCGGCCTCGTACAACTGCTGCTTGCCGCCCGCGAAGTACCGGTACACCAGCGGCCGCGAGGCCCCGGCGGCCTCCGCCACGTCGTCCAGGCTCACCTCGTCCGGTGGCCGCGAGGCGAACAGCTCCAGCGCCACCGCGATCAGCTGCTCCCGTCGCTGCTGCACCGGCAGCCGCCGGTACCCGCTACGCCGCGGACGGGCCTCGGGGGAGGGTGGGACGGGCGCTGAGCTGGCTTCCATGGCGGTCAGCGTAATGGGCTCCGGTCCGATCGGATCCTTGCCTGCACCGATCTTCCCGAACGGATGTTTGTGGCCGGGCCGGCCCGCCACCGGCGGGTCAGCGGCCTCGCGGCGGGCCGGCCGCCGACGATGGGACGGACGTCGCCGCTTCGAGGAGGACCGTCGGATGGCGTGGGCAGAGCAGTGGACGGCCGTCGTGCGCCGGGTGCCGGGAGCGGTCCTGGGGTGGGTCCGGTCGGCGCCCGGGACGTACCTGTGGCTGCTGCTCCTGGCGGTCACCAGCTTCGTGGTGGCGCGGATGGACCCGGCGAACCTGGACTGGTTCCTGGCCGCCCGCTCGACCAACCTGGACAACCTGCGCGAGGACCCGCTGCACGTCCTGGTGGCGAGCGCGCTCTGGACGGAGCAGTCGAGCTTCCTCCTCTACTTCGTGCTGTTCAACCTCTTCCACGCCAACGCCGAGCGCTGGCTGGGCACCTTGCGCTGGTTCACGGTGGCCGCCACCGCGCACGTGCTGGCCACCTTCGTCAGCGAGGGGGTGGTCGCCCGGGGCATCCTGAGCGGCCGCCTGCAGGAGAGCCTGTCCGCCGTGGTGGACGTCGGCGTCTCGTACGCGCTGGGCGGGGTGGTCGCCGTGCTGACGTACCGCTTCGCCGGCCGCTGGCGCCTGCTGTACGGGGGCGGCGTGCTGCTCTTCTACCTGGTGCCGCTGGTCACTTCGCACACCTTCACGGACCTCGGACACTTCTGCGCGGCGCTGATCGGCCTCTGCTTCTTCCGGTTCGCGCGGGGCCGGCCCACCTGGGATCCGGGCCTGCTGTTCAGGCGTCGGCGCGAGCGCCGGGCGGGTGCCTGAAATGGCCGGTCCATGCCACAGGGTAGGGGCTTGCAATCGGCTCGGGCCGCGAAATGATGTCCGGATGGTTGAAGAACTGATCAGCTCCGACGGCACCACCCCGCGCCGCATTGCCGATGACTACGTGCAGGCCCTTGCCGAACTCGACCCGCTGACCGCGGTGTACCTGGGGCTCAACCTCGACGACGACCGCCTCCCCGACCTCTCCCCGGCCGGTGACGAGGCGCTCGCCGAACTCGGCCGCCGCACGCTCGCCCGGCTCACGGACGCGGAGCGGGCCGGAGCCGCCGAGGACGAGGCCGAGCGCCGCTGCGCCCGGCTGCTGCGTGAGCGGCTCACCGCCGGACTCGCCGTCCACGACGCGGGGGAGGGCTTCCGCGCGGTTCGCAACCTGGGCTCGCCGGTCCACCACGTGCGTGAGGTCTTCACCCTGATGCCCGCCGACACCGAGCAGCAGTGGGAGGTGATCGGCCGTCGGCTGGCCCGGGTGCCCGTCGCGCTGGAGCAGTACCGGGAGACCCTCGCCGCGGGCGTCGAGCGGGGCCTGCTCTCCGGGCCCCGCCAGGTGGCCACCGTGGTCGAGCAGCTCGGCGAGTGGCTGGAGGGGGACGAGGCCGGCTGGTTCGGCGCGTTCGTCCGGCAGGCACCCGAGGGTCTGCGCACCGGCCTGGCCGAGCCCGCCGCGGCCGCCGCCGACGCGGTGGCCGGCCTGCGCGACTGGCTGCGCGACGTCTACGGCCCGGCCGCCGCCGACACCCCCGACACCACCGGGCGCGAGCGCTACGGCCGCTGGGTGCGCTACTGGACGGGCGCCGACCTCGACCTGGACGAGGCGTACGGCTGGGCCTGGCAGGAGTTCCACGGCCTGCTCGCGCAGATGGAGGCGGAGGCCGAGAAGGTGCTCCCCGGCTCCACCCCGATGGAGGCGATGAAGTGGCTGGAGGACGAGGGCCCGGCCGTCCAGGGCGCCGAGCCCGCGCGTGACTACCTCCAGGGGCTGATGGACGGGGCGATCCGCGACCTCCAGGGCACCCACTTCGACCTGGCCGAGCCGGTCACCCGGGTCGAGTCGAGGATCGCCCCGGCCGGCAGCGCCGCCGCGCCGTACTACACCTCCCCCTCGCTGGACTTCAGCCGCCCGGGGCGGACCTGGCTGCCGACCATCGGCCGGGAGCGCTTCCCGGTCTGGGACCTCGTCTCCACCTGGTACCACGAGGGCGTTCCCGGCCACCACCTCCAGCTCGCGCAGTGGAACTTCGTCGCCGACCGGCTCTCCACCTACCAGGTCAGCATCGGCGGGGTGAGCGCCAACGTGGAGGGCTGGGCGCTGTACGCCGAGCGTCTGATGGACGAGCTCGGCTACCTCACCGACCCGGGCCACCGGCTCGGCTACCTCAACGCCCAGATGATGCGCGCGCTGCGGGTGATCGTCGACATCGGCATGCACGTCGGGCTGGACTTCCCCGCCGACTCCCCGTACCGGCCGGGCGAGCCCGTCCTGCCGGCCGCGGCCCGGGAGTTCTTCGGCCGGTACTGCGGGCTGTCGGCGGAGGTCCTGGACAGCGAGCTGGTCCGCTACCTGGGCATGCCCGGCCAGGCGATCGGCTACAAGCTGGGCGAGCGGGCCTGGCTGCGCGGCCGGGCGGCGGCCCGCGCGGCGCACGAGGCGCGCGGCGAGGAGTTCGACCTCAAGGCCTGGCACATGGCGGCGCTCTCGCAGGGCTCGCTGGGCCTGGACGACCTGGTCGCGGAGCTGGCCGCGCTGTAGCGGTGCCGGTGCCGGCGTCCTTGTCGGTACCGGAATCGGCCTGCGGCGGACGGCGTCGTGGCGGGCCCCCGGGTGGCACGGGCACCCGGGGGTCCGCGCGTCGTCGCGGCTGCTCCGCCGGGCGCTCCGCACCCCCGGTGGTCCGCGCCCCGGCCGTCCGCGGCCGCCGGTGGTCCCGGTCCTGTGGTCCCCGTCCTGTGGTCCCGGAGCCATGGTTCATTGGTCCCAATTCGTACGATTTGGTGAGCTTTTTCCTTGCCATTCGCCGCGCGGCGCGTTTGGCTTGAAGGCGACTGCGTGACCTCTCCGAACCCCTGCGGAAGGCTCCCCCAGTGTCTGCCCAACCTGCCACCGGACATATGGCGGCGGACAGTCGTCGCTGGTGGGCATTGGCGGTCATCGCCATCGCCCAGCTGATGATCGTCCTCGACATCACCATCGTGAACATCGCCCTGCCCTCGGCCCAGAAGGACCTCGGGATCTCCGACGCCAACCGGCAGTGGGTGATCACCGCCTACACGCTGGCCTTCGGTGGCCTGCTGCTCCTCGGCGGCCGGCTCGGCGACCTCTTCGGCCGCAAACGCGTCTTCATCATCGGTCTGCTCGGCTTCGCCCTCGCCTCCGCGATCGGCGGCGGCGCCACCGGCCCGACCATGCTGTTCGCGGCCCGCGCCCTCCAGGGCGCCTTCGGCGCACTTCTCGCCCCGTCGGCGCTGGGTCTGCTCTCCACCACCTTCAGCGATCCACGGGAACGCAGTACGGCGTTCGGCATCTTCGGTGCGATCGCCGGCGGTGGTGCCGCGATCGGCCTGCTCCTGGGCGGCCTGCTGACCGAGTACCTGAACTGGCGCTGGTGCCTGTTCGTGAACACCCCGATCGCCATCGCGACGGCCTTCGCCGCCTTCTCCATCCTCACGTCGGACCACGTCGCCAAGGGCCGCCGGGTCAAGCTCGACCTGCCCGGTGCGTTCCTGGGCTGCGGCGGCCTGCTCGCCATCGTCTTCGGCACGTCCGAGGCGGTGAGCCGGGGCTGGGTCGACTGGCTGGTGCTGGGCTCGCTGCTGCTCGGCGCGGCCCTGCTGGTGGTCTTCGTCCTGGTGGAGCGGCGCACCGAGCACGCGTTGCTGCCACTGCACATCGTGGGCGAGCGCAACCGCGGCGGCGCCGCGCTCTCGGTCGGCCTGGCCATGGTCGGCATGTTCGGCCTGTTCCTGTTCCTCACCTACTACCTGCAGGTGATCAAACACTTCTCGCCGGTGATGTCCGGCGTCTCCTTCCTGCCGATGACGGCCGCCATCGTGATCAGTTCGACCGGCTTCGCGGCCCGGCTGATGACCAGGGTGCCGTCGCGCAACCTGATCGGGCCCGGGCTGCTGCTGGCCGCGGCCGCCATGGCCTGGCTGACCCAGATGAAGGTGGACAGCCCGTGGGCCGGCATGGTGCTGCCCGCCGAACTGCTGCTCGGCTTCGGGATGGGCCTGGTGTTCATGCCGGCGATGAGCCTGGCCACCCTGGGTGTCGCCCCGAACGAGGCCGGCGCCGCCTCGGCCACCATCAACTCGGCCCAGCAGGTGGGCGGTTCCGTCGGTACCGCGCTGCTGAACACGATCGCGGCCAGTGCCACCGCGACCTATCTGGCCACCCGGATCGCCGGCAATCCCGAGGTGCAGGCCCAGGGCGCCGTGCACGGGTACGTGGTCGCCACCTGGGTGGCGATGGGCATCCTGCTGGCGGCGGCGTTGATCGCCTTCCTGATGATCAACCACCGCCCGGCGCCCGGCGAAGCCACCGGGGAGGACGTATCCGGGGCCGCGCCGGCCGCGGCGGGCGCGGCGGGCGCGCAGACGGGCGCGGGGGCGGTGACGCCGAGCGGGAGGCAGCGAGCCTCCTGACCCCCGACTCCCGCCCCCCCCGAAACCTGAAACTTGCCGCAAAGTCTTGCAGTCAACCTCCGGCGCCTGCTTGACTCCTGGCCACCACCAGGGAGTCAAGGAGGCGCCGCCGTGTCGGAGTCCGAGCCGTCCGGGCCCACGTTCGACCTGCTCGTCGTCGGCGGGGCCGGTGTCGACACCGTCGTCCGGGTCGACCGACTGGAAGTCCCGGACGCCGACTCGCGGTACGTGGGGCCCGTGCGCGACTACGTCGCCCACACCGGCAACGGCGTCGCCCTCGGCGCCCACCACCTCGGCCTGCGCACGGCCTTCCTCGACTACCTCGGGGACGATCCGCAGGCCGAGCTGATCCTCGCCGAGTACGCCCGCCAGGGGCTGCCGTTCGCGCACCTGGTCTCACCGCACGGCACCCCGCGCGCGGTCAACCTGGTCGACGCCGCCGGTCGCCGCTTCTCCTTCTTCGACGGCCGCCACCCCGCCGACCTGCGCCTGCCGCGCGCGTTCTACCTGCCGTACGTGGAGCGCAGCCGGCACGTCCACCTCTCCATCAGCGGCCACAACCGCGACATGTACCCGGACCTCCAGCGGCTCGGCCGCACCAGCTCCACCGACCTGCACGACTGGGACGGCCGCAACCCCCACCACCGGGACTACGCGCTCGGCTCCGACCTGGTCTTCCTCTCCGTGGCCGGCTGCCGGGGCCGCCACGCGGAGGTGATGGACGCGATCCTCGCCGAGGGCCGGGCCACCGTCGTGGTCGCCACCGCGGGCGCCGAGGGCTGCTACCTGCTCACCCGGGACGCCCCGCTCCGACACCTGCCCGCCGTCGACCCGGGCCGTCCGGTCGTCGACACCAACGGTGCCGGCGACGCCTTCGTCACCGGGTTCCTCTACGCCTGGTTCCGCGGCCGCCCGCCGGTGGACTGCGTCCGCGCGGGCTCGGTGGCCGGGGCGTTCGCCTGCACCACGGCGGGGACGCACACCGCGTTCGTCACCCCGGGCGACCTGGCCCCGGTCCTGGCGGGCTGACGGGTACGGGGGCGGCGGATCCGGAGCGGGGTTCGGGGCGGCGGGATCGGGTGCCGGGGCCGGGGCGGCGGGCTCCGACGGCGGATTTCTCATCCACCTCCCAGCCGGGCATCACAGCCCTCCCAGCTCCCTGGGCCATAGTCGGACCGAACTCGCACCGACATCCAGGTCAGGAGCCGACCAGGTATGGGCCAGCACCGCCGCCGACCGCCCCGACGCCGCTTTCTGGCCCCCACCCTCCTCACCATGCTCTCGGTGCTCACCGTGGCGGCGGTCGTCGCGGGCGCGCACAGCGTGACCTCGGAGGCGACGGCGGCCGGCAGCCCGTCGGTGACCGCCCCGGCGGTCGCCGCGTCGTCCGCGCCGCCCTCGGCCGTGCCCTCGCCGGCGGACGCCGCGGTCCGGGCGGCGGCCGCCGCCACCGGGACCCCGGCCGCCGGCGCCGCTCCCACCGACCAGGCCACCGACGCTGCCACGGATCCGGCCCCCGCCACCGCGACGGCCCCCGCCGCCACGCCCTCGGTCGCCCTCGGCACCACGGCGGTGGCCCCGGCCACCCCCGAATCCGCCACCGTCGGCGCCCTGTTCAGCGGCGGGGTCGCGGCCGGCAACCACTTCTGCACCGCGAGCGTGCTGCACAGCACGACCGGCAACCTGCTGCTCACCGCCGCCCACTGCCTGAGCGGCACCGCCGGCGTGACCTTCGCGCCCGGCTACCGCGACGGCACGGCCCCGTACGGCACCTGGCGGGTCACCGCGATCCACACCGCCACCGGCTGGTCCCGGGACGGCGACCAGGACGAGGACTTCGCCGTCCTGGAGACCGCCTCCAACGGCGGCCGCAGGATCGAGGACGTGGTCGGCGCCAACCAGCTCGGCACCGACGAGCCCTTCGGCGCCACCGTCCGCCTCTACGGCTACCCCGGCGGCGCCGAGGCGCCGATCCTGTGCACCAACACCACCGGCCGCCAGGGCACCTACCAGCGCGTCGTCGACTGCCCCGACTACCCCGGCGGCACCAGCGGCGGGCCGTGGATCAGCACCACCACCGGCCACGTGGTCGGCGCCATCGGCGGCTACCAGCAGGGCGGCGACGGCCCCGACACCTCCTACAGCGCCTACTTCGACCACACCATCGCCGCCCTCTACGAGGAAGCGGTGGAATCGGCCTCCTGAGCGAGATCGGGGCACTGGTTCGATCGCTGTTCCGGTACGTGAAAAACTCTCCGTCGACGATCCAACCCACCGGAGAGCCCACTCGTGACCACTTCCCGTACCACCGCCCTGACGATCGCTGCGACGGCCCTGGCCCTCGTCACCGTGGCGGGGTGCAACGACGACACCGGTTCGGCCGCCCAGCCGGCTCCGACCTCTGCCGCCTCCTCCTCCCCGACCGCCTCCGCGGCGGCCACCACCGCGGCCACCTCGCCGGCGGCCACCTCCGCCGCCCCCACGACCCCGGCCGCCGCGACGCCCGCCGACGGCGCGTTCGACCCCGAGAAGGCCCTGGCCGGGGCCGACAAGGCGCCGTACGCCGTGTCCACGACCATGACGACCGAGAGCGGCGGGGTGACGCTGTCGACCGTGAAGGGCCGCAACAACCTCAACGCCGCCTGGACCGGCCGCATGGAGATGCGCACCACCGCCCCCGGCGTGGCCGAGCCGATCCTGTGGATCGAGAGCCTGACGACGGAGAACGCCAGCTACATGCGCGACCTCTCCACGCCGGGCGACGAGTGGGTCAAGATGCCGCGCTCCACCGACAACGCGGCCACCGACTACACCGACTACGCCAAGCTGCTGCTGGCCTCCGGCCCCGGCGCCCGCAAGGGCATGGAGACGCGCAACGGCGTCGCCGCCTACCACCTCGCGGGTCACATCGACATCGAGCAGCTGAGCACCATCGACCCGCGGACGTACAAGTCGATGAAGGCGAAGGGCACCGCCGGCTTCGACTTCGACCAGTGGATCGACGCCAAGGGCCGCACCGTCTACGTCGAGCAGCAGGTCGAGATGAAGGGCGTGAAGGCGGTCAACAAGGTGACCTTCTCCGACTTCGGCCCGGCCGAGACCTTCGCCGCCCCGATCGCCGGCTGACCACGAGTCGCCCGCGAGCGGACCGCGAGCCGTTCGCGCGCCCGGAGCCGCCGTTCCGTCAGGGGCGGCGGCCCCGGGCCCGCCACCCGACCCGTCGCCGACATGACGAAGGCCCAGATCCGTGGATGAACTCCACTGACCTGGGCCTGTCTTGCACTTCTCGCGAAGTGCCCCCGGCAGGATTCGAACCTGCGCACCCGCCTCCGGAGGGCGGTGCTCTATCCCCTGAGCTACGGGGGCCTGCTTGGTGTTGTCGTCGCGTTCGCTTCGACGTGGAGAACATTACCAGGCCCGCGGCGTGCTCCGTGCACGGGTTTCGGGCACCGGCCCGGTGGCGGGGGAGCGGAAGTCGGGAAAGGCCGGACGGGGCGGCGGGCGCGCCGATACCCTCGGTGAGGTGTCGGGAGTGTCCGGGCGGGTCCTCGTGGTGGACGACAGCGAGGTGATCCGTCAGCTGATCAGGGTCAACCTGGAGCTCGAAGGCTTCGAGGTGGTGACCGCCGCCGACGGCGCCGAGTGCCTGGAGGTGGTCCGCCGGGTGCGGCCGGACGTGGTGACGCTGGACGTCGTGATGCCACGGCTGGACGGCCTGCGGACGGCGGCCCGGTTGCGGGCGGCGCCGGGGACGAGCGGATTGCCGATCGCGATCGTCAGCGCCTGCACGCCGGCCGACCTGGATCTCGGGGACGCGGTCGGGGTGGACGGGTACCTGGGCAAGCCCTTCGACCCGGCGGACCTGGTGGCGCTGGTGTGGCGGTTGATGACCCGGGCGGCGAGGCCCGACGGGTTTCGCCCTGAGCGAACAGAGCGCACGGATCGCGGCTGAGCACGGCGCACGGGCGTCTCAACCGGCAAACCGGGTGGCGAGCGGGTACCCCGTCTCGCCTACGCTTGGCGTCGTGACCCCCGCAGAGCTTTCCCAGGCAGTCCAGGCCGCAGTGAGCGCCGCCGTCGAGGCGGGCGAGCTGGCCGTCGCCGTGCCCGAGCACGTGACGGTCGAGCGGCCCAAGAACAGGGACCACGGCGACTACGCGACCAACGTGGCCCTCCAGCTCGCGAAGCCGGCCGGCAAGCCGCCGCGAGCCGTGGCCGACCTGGTGGCCGCCCGTCTGCGAGAGCTGCCCGGGGTCGCGGGTGTCGACATCGCCGGGCCGGGCTTCCTGAACATCAAGCTCGACGCCGCCACCCAGGGTGAGCTGGCGCGCAGCATCGTCGAGGCGGGCAAGGCCTACGGCCGCAACGAGGCGCTCAAGGGCCTGCGGATCAACCTGGAGTTCGTCTCCGCCAACCCGACCGGCCCGATCCACATCGGCGGCGTCCGCTGGGCCGCCGTCGGCGACTCGCTGGCGCGCGTGCTGCGGGCCTCCGGCGCCGACGTCACCACCGAGTACTACCTGAACGACGCCGGCGTGCAGATCTCCAAGTTCGCCGGCTCGCTGAAGGCCGCCGCGAACGGGCAGCCCGTCCCGGCCGACGGCTACGTCGGCGAGTACATCGTCGACATCGCCAAGGCGATCGTGGACGGCGTCCCGGGCGTGCTCGACCTGCCCGAGGGCGAGCAGCTGCTGGCCTTCCGCACCGAGGGCCTCAAGCTCATGGTGGCGGAGATCCAGCGCTCGATGGAGGAGTTCGGCACCCACTTCGACGTCTGGTTCTCGGAGAAGTCGCTGCACGACTCCGGCGCCGTCGAGAAGGCCATCGAGCGGCTGCGCGAGCAGGGCCACGTCTTCGACCAGGACGGCGCGATCTGGCTGCGCACCACCGACTTCGGTGACGACAAGGACCGCGTCCTGATCAAGGCGGACGGCGAGACCACCTACTTCGCCGCCGACGCCGCCTACTACCTCTCCAAGCGCGACCGCGGCTCCGAGGTCTCGCTGTACATGCTGGGCGCGGACCACCACGGCTACGTCAACCGCCTCAAGGCCATCTCGGCCTGCGCGGGCGACGACATGGACCGCAACATCGAGATCAAGATCGGCCAGTTCGTGAAGATGCTTCGCGACGGCGAAGAGGTCCGCATGTCCAAGCGGGCCGGCAACATCATCACGATCGACGACGTGGTCGACTGGATCGGCGTGGACGCCGCCCGCTACACCCTGGCGCGCTCCTCCACCGACTCCACCATCACGCTCGACATCAACGTGCTGACCAGCCAGACCAACGAGAACCCGGTCTTCTACGTCCAGTACGCGCACGCCCGGATGAGCTCGGTGCAGCGCAAGGCCGCCGAGCTCGGCATCACCAAGGCGCCGGACTTCAAACCGGAGCTGCTCTCCACCGAGTGGGAGTCCGACCTGCTCGGCCAGCTCGGGGAGTTCCCCCGGGTGCTGGCCAAGGCCGGGGAGCTGCGCGAGCCGCACCACGTCGCGCGCTACCTGGAGGACGTCGCCCGCGACTACCACCGGTTCTACGACAACTGCCAGATCCTGCCCAAGGGCGACGAGGAGGTCACGGACCTCACGCACGCCCGGCTCTGGCTCGCCGACGCGACGCGCACGGTGATCGCCAACGGCCTCACGCTCCTGGGCGTGACGGCGCCCGAGCGGATGTAGTACCACCCCCAAGCGCACAGCGGGGGCGGCGGACGGTCAACGAGGACCGTCGCCGCCCCTCGCCATAGGTCTAGGAAGTCAGCAGAGATGAGTCGCTCCGCACACCCCGCAGGCCCCCGTCACGGCGACGTGCTGCCCGAGGGTCACTACCAGGCGCCGCCGAGCGACCTGAACGCGCTCGACCCCAAGGTCTGGTCGAAGACCGTCGCCCGCGGCGCCGACGGCGTGGTCACCGTCGGCGGCCTCGACGTCAAGCGGATCGCCGCCGAGTTCGGCACCCCGGCCTACGTCATGGACGAGGACGACTTCCGCACCCGGGCCCGCGCCTGGCGCGAGGCCTTCGGCACCGACGCGGACGTCTACTACGCGGGCAAGGCCTTCCTCTCCAAGGCGGTCGTGCGCTGGCTGCACGAGGAGGGGCTCAACCTCGACGTCTGCAGCCCGGGCGAGCTGGCGGTGGCGCTGGCCGCCGGGATGCCCGCCGAGCGGATCGCGCTGCACGGCAACAACAAGACCGCCCACGAGCTGGAGCAGGCCGTGAAGGCGGGCGTCGGGCACATCGTGCTGGACTCCTACGAGGAGATCGAGCGGCTGGCCGCGATCGCCGGCCGGCAGGGCGTGCGCCAGCCGGTGCTGATCCGGATCACGGTCGGCGTCGAGGCGCACACCCACGAGTTCATCGCGACCGCCCACGAGGACCAGAAGTTCGGCCTCTCGCTGGGTGGGGGCGCGGCGGCCGAGGCGGTCCGCCGGGTGCTCGGCCACGCCGGCCTGGAGCTGCGCGGCATCCACTCGCACATCGGCTCGCAGATCTTCGACACGGCCGGCTTCGAGGTCGCCGCCCGCCGGGTGGTCGGCCTGCTCGCCCAGATCCGTGACGAACACGGCGTCGAGCTGCCCGAGATCGACCTCGGCGGCGGCCTCGGCATCGCCTACACCAGCGAGGACGACCCGCGCGAGCCGGCCGAGATCGCCGCCGCGCTGGCCGACATCGTCCGCCGCGAGTGCGCCGCCGCGAACCTGAGCGCCCCCCGGCTCTCGGTCGAGCCCGGCCGTGCGATCGTCGGCCCGACGGCCTTCACGCTGTACGAGGTGGGCACCGTCAAGCCGCTGGAGGGCCTGCGCACCTATGTCAGCGTGGACGGCGGCATGTCCGACAACATCCGCACCGCGCTCTACGACGCGGAGTACTCGGTGGCCCTGGTGTCGCGCGACAGCGACGCCGAGCCGATGCTGGTCCGGGTGGTCGGCAAGCACTGCGAGTCCGGCGACATCGTCGTCCGGGACGCCTTCCTGCCGGCCGACCTGACCGCGGGCGACCTGATCGCGGTGCCCGCCACCGGGGCCTACTGCCGCTCGATGGCGAGCAACTACAACCACGCCCTGAAGCCTCCCGTGCTGGCCGTCAAGGACGGCTCGGCCCGGGTGATCGTCCGGCGCGAGACGGAGGAGGATCTCCTGCGTCTCGATATCGGATGACGAAATTCTTGTCTCAGATCATGGAACGACCGTAGATCCGTACGGAAAGTCCCGGAGACTGGTACAGACCGAAGATCCGGCGGACCCCCGAAATACCGCCGGAAACCGAAGCACGAAGAATGCAGAGCGGAGTCGGATGATGCGTACGCGGCCGCTGAAGGTGGCGTTGCTGGGCTGTGGTGTGGTGGGCTCCGAGGTGGCGCGCATCATGACGACGGACGCCGCCGACCTCGCCGCGCGCATCGGCGCGCCGGTCGAGCTCGCCGGTATCGCGGTCCGGAGGGCCGGGCGGGTGCGCCCGGGCGTGCCCGAGCACCTGATCACCACCGATGCCGAGGCCCTGGTCAACCGGGGCGACATCGACGTGGTCATCGAGGTGGTGGGAGGCATCGAGCCCTCCAAACACCTCATCCTGTCGGCGTTCCGGCGCGGCGCCTCGGTGGTCAGCGCCAACAAGGCGCTGCTCGCCAAGGACGGCACCGAGCTGCACGCCGCGGCCGCCGAGGCCGGGGTGGACCTCTACTACGAGGCCGCGGTGGCCGGCGCGATCCCGCTGATCCGCCCGCTGCGCGAGTCCCTCGCCGGCGACAAGGTCAACCGGGTGCTCGGGATCGTCAACGGCACCACCAACTTCATCCTCGACAAGATGGACAGCACCGGTGCCGGCTACTCGGAGGCGCTGGAGGAGGCCACCGCGCTCGGTTACGCCGAGGCGGACCCGACGGCCGACGTGGAGGGCTTCGACGCCGCCGCCAAGGCCGCGATCCTGGCCGGCATCGCGTTCCACACCAAGGTCACCGCGGCGGACGTCTACCGCGAGGGCCTGACCGAGGTGACCGCCGCCGACATCGCCTCCGCCAAGCAGATGGGCTGCGTCGTCAAGCTGCTCGCGATCTGCGAGCGGGCGGCGGACGGCGCGTCCGTCACCGCGCGGGTCCACCCGGCGATGATCCCGCTCTCGCACCCGCTGGCCTCCGTCCGCGAGGCGTACAACGCGGTGTTCGTGGAGGCCGAGGCGGCCGGTCGGCTGATGTTCTACGGCCCGGGCGCGGGCGGCGCGCCGACCGCCTCGGCGGTCCTCGGCGACCTCGTCGCGGTCTGCCGCAACAAGCTCGCCGGCGCCACCGGCCCCGGCGACTCGGTCTACACCCGGCTGCCGGCCAAGCCGATGGACGAGGTCATCACCCGGTACCACGTCAGCCTGGACGTGGACGACCGCGCGGGCGTGCTCGCCCAGGTGGCGTCCACTTTCGCCGAGCACGGGGTCTCCATCGACACCGTGCGCCAGCAGGGCCGCGACGGCGACGCCTCGCTCGTCGTGGTCACCCACCGTGCCACCGACGCCGCGCTGTCGGCGACGGTCGACAAGCTCCGCGCGCTGGACAGCGTGCGGGACGTGGCCAGCATCATGCGGGTCGAAGGGGAGTAGGAAGAGCCATGAACGACGTGATCGCGGGCCGCCCCGAGCCAAAGGGTGCGCCGGTGCCGGGAGCGACGAGCGACAAGCGAGGCACGAGCGCCGAAGCGAGGAGTGCCGGCGCCGGGTCCGAGCGGTCGGCGGCGAGCGGGCGAGTGGCGGCGCACACCCACCAGTGGCGCGGGCTGATCGAGGAGTACCGCGACCGCCTGCCGGTCAGCGACACCACGCCGGTGGTCACCCTGCTGGAGGGTGGCACGCCGCTGGTCCCCGCCCAGGTGCTCTCCGAGCGCACCGGCTGCGAGGTCTACCTCAAGGTCGAGGGCGCCAACCCCACCGGGTCCTTCAAGGACCGCGGCATGACGATGGCCATCTCCAAGGCGAAGGAGGACGGCGCCCAGGCCGTCATCTGCGCCTCCACCGGCAACACCTCGGCCTCCGCCGCCGCCTACGCGGTGCGCGCCGGGATGGTGTCGGCGGTGCTGGTGCCGCAGGGCAAGATCGCGCTCGGCAAGATGGGCCAGGCGCTGGTCCACGGCGCCAAGATCCTTCAGGTGGACGGGAACTTCGACGACTGCCTCACTCTTGCGCGTGAACTGTCCGAGAAGTACCCGGTGGCCCTGGTCAACTCGGTGAACCCGGTGCGGATCGAGGGTCAGAAGACCGCCGCCTTCGAGATCGTGGACATGCTCGGCGACGCGCCGGACATCCACGTCCTCCCGGTCGGCAACGCGGGCAACATCACCGCGTACTGGAAGGGCTACCGCGAATACGCCACCGACGGGCTGGCCACCCGGACGCCCCGGATGTGGGGTTTCCAGGCCTCCGGCTCGGCCCCGATCGTGGACGGTGCGCCGGTGCTCAAGCCGCAGACCATCGCCACCGCGATCCGGATCGGCAACCCCGCCTCCTGGGACTTCGCGCTCGCCGCGCGGGACGAGTCGGGCGGCCTCATCGACAAGGTGACGGATCGTCAGATCCTGTCCGCCTACCGGCTGTTGGCCGCACAGGAGGGCGTCTTCGTGGAGCCCGCCTCGGCCGCTTCGGTGGCCGGTCTGCTGGCCAAGGCGGAGGCCGGCCTGGTCGACCCGGGCCAGCGGATCGTCTGCACGGTGACCGGCAACGGCCTCAAGGACCCGGACTGGGCGGTGGCCGGCGCGCCGCAGCCGCAGATCGTCCCGATCGACGCCGAGGCCGCGGCCCAGCGCCTCGGCCTGCTCGACTGACCGGATTCCGCCCCCCGGGCCGACCCTTTCGGGGGTCGGCCCGGGCTCGTTCTCCGCTGACACTTTTGTGTCAATTCCGGCGCTCATTCCGGTGTCATTCCGGCATGAATTCCGGCCAGAACCGGCAACACACCAGATCGAAGGCCCACGGGGTGTACCACTGTGGAACCTCTCTTCGATACTCTGGGTTCGGCCGTGTGGCACATGCCCCGGGTCCGACCCGTCCACGGGTCGCGCCGACGACTGTGACCGCCCGCCCCGATCGGGGCCCGCGGCCCCCTCCCACCCTCGCACCGACGCGCTTCGCGCCGCCCGATTTCCCCAGGAGAGTCCACCGCATGGCCGGTCCTGCGTTCCGTGCCGCCGCCGTCCGGGTCCGGGTTCCCGCGACCAGCGCCAACCTCGGCCCGGGCTTCGACGCCTTCGGACTCGCGCTGGGTCTGTACGACGACGTGGTCGTCCGGGTCGCCGACTCCGGGCTCTCCGTCGACATCGCCGGCGAGGGCGCCGAGACGCTCGCCCGGGACGAGCGCCACCTGGTGGTCCGCGCGATGCGCGCCGCCTTCGACCGGCTCGGCGGTCAGCCGCGCGGCCTCGAAGTGGTCTGCGCCAACCGGATACCGCACGGCCGTGGCCTGGGCTCCTCGTCCGCCGCGATCGTGGCCGGCATCGTGGCCGCCCGTGCCGTCACCATCGGCGGCCCGTCCGCGCTGGACGACGACGCGCTGTTGGCCCTCGCCTCCGAGCTGGAGGGCCACCCCGACAACGTGGCGGCCTGCCTGCGCGGCAACTTCACGGTGGCCTGGACGGACGAGGAGTCGGCCAAGGCCGTCACCCTGGAGCCGTCCGAGCGGGTCGTCCCGGTGGTCTTCGTCCCGGCCACCGAGGTGCTCACCGAGACCGCCCGCGGTCTGCTGCCCCGGACGGTGCCGCTGGCCGACGCCGCCGTCAACGCGGGCCGCGCCGCGCTGCTGGTCGAGGCCCTGACCCGCCGCCCCGAGCTGCTGCTCGCCGCCACCGAGGACCGGCTGCACCAGGACTACCGGGCCTCGGCGATGCCGGACAGCGCCGCCCTGGTGGGTGCGCTGCGCGCGGAAGGCATCCCCGCGGTGATCTCCGGGGCCGGCCCGACCGTGCTCGCGCTCACCGACGAGGCGGGCGCCGACAAGGTGCTGGCCTTCGCCGACGACGCAGGTCAGGGCGGTGCGGTGTTCGCCGCGCACCGGCTGGAGCTCGACCGGACCGGGGCGTCGGTGCTCCCGCTCGACGGCTGAGCGCCGGCCCCGGCGGCCCGGATCCGGCCGTGCCGGGCCGGACCGTCCGGACACGATTGGCAAGCGCAAGGCTGGGGAATGTCTGAGGGGGTCGGTAGTGTTAACCTCATTGCTGCACCAGGTGCCCTCCGGGGCTCGGTGCGCCGCGTCCCGATCCCAGCACTCCGCTCGCGCGGAGTCCCGGCGATATACGGGGCGACGATTCTCCGGGAGCCCACCGCAGCGCGTACGCAGCCTGCCTGCGCGACTTGCGGCCGCATCCCGAAGCCGTGACGGCACCTGACTCCCACCCCGCGGCCTCCCACCTTGA
The DNA here is from genome assembly GCF_042882445.1 of Kitasatospora sp. NPDC058218. Lineage (NCBI taxonomy): Bacteria > Bacillati > Actinomycetota > Actinomycetes > Kitasatosporales > Streptomycetaceae > Kitasatospora > Kitasatospora sp. NPDC058218. The sequence continues at coordinate 44,200 of NZ_JBHVWC010000008.1, forward strand.
GGCAAGGACGGGCGGAGCACGGGCCACCGTCACGCGACGGGGGCCCGGGATTCGCAGGCAGCGTGGGGGTACCACCCGGCCAAGGCCGGCTGGGGGAGGGTCGGCATGCGACCGTCCCACCGCGCCACTCAGCACCACCGTGCTTCACGCACCGCACCTCGCAGCTCTCCTCCGACTGGCTACCCGCCATCCGGGGGATCACCGCCTCGGACCGACGCAGTCGAGCGTTGGTCAGGACAGCACAACCGGTCGCCGAGCCAGACAGGCCGACGTCCGCTCCAGGGAAGGACCCTTAGTGAGCGACACCACCGATCTGATGGGCGCGCGCCCGGACGCCGAGGCGTCGGACGCAGCCGCCGCCCCCGCGGCCCCGGCCCGGCGCCGTCGCACCGCTGCCGCGGGCCTGGACGGCCTCGTCCTGGCCGAGCTGCAGAAGCTCGCCTCGACGCTCGGTATCAGCGGCACGGGACGCCTGCGCAAGAGCCAGCTGATCGAGGCCATCAAGGAGAAGAGCGGCGGGGACCCGCTGCTCGCCGCCGGTGCGGCCCCCGCCGCCGCTCCGGCCGCCAAGCGCTCCGCCGCCAAGGCCGACACCGCCGAGCCGGCGGAGAAGCCCGCCCGCCGGACCAAGGCCGCCCCGGCCGAGGCCCCGGTCGCCGACGAGCAGGCCCAGATCGAGATCCCGGTCCAGGCCGCAGCCGAGACCGCCGCGCCCGCCCGTACCGAGCGCACCCGCCGCCGGGCCACCTCGGCCGCCGGTGCGCCGACCGCCGACGCCGTGGCCGCCGAGGCGCCCGCCGCGGTCGCCACCGAGGCCAAGCAGGCCGAGGCCCGCCCGGCCGAGACCCGTGGCTTCGAGGGCCGCGAGGAGGGTCGCACCGAGACCCGCCGCGACCGCCGGGACCGTCGCGACCGCCGCGAGGGCGGCGAGCGCGAGGGCCGTCAGGAGGGCGGCGACGCCCAGGCCGGCCAGGACGCCGACTCCCGCGAGTCGCGCCGTGACCGCCGCAACCGCCGGGACCGTGCCGACCGCCAGGGCGGTCAGGGCCAGGGCGGCCAGAGCCAGCAGCAGGGTGCCCAGACCGAGAGCCAGCCCAGCCGCCAGAGCGGTGGCGGCGGCCAGCAGGCCCAGCCGCAGGTGCAGCAGGGCGGCTACGACGACGACGAGTTCGGCGACGGCCGGCGCGGCCGCCGCGGTCGTTACCGCGACCGCCGGGGCCGTGGCAGCCGCCGCGAGGGCTTCGAGGTCGGCCCCGCCGAGCCGCAGGTCGGCGACGACGATGTGCTGATCCCGGTCGCGGGCATCCTCGACATCCTCGACAACTACGCGTTCGTGCGCACCTCCGGCTACCTGCCGGGCCAGAACGACGTCTACGTCTCGCTCGCCCAGGTCCGCAAGAACGGCCTGCGCAAGGGTGACGCCATCACCGGTGCGGTCCGCCAGCCCCGTGACGGCGAGCGCCGCGAGAAGTTCAACGCCATGGTGCGGCTGGACTCGGTCAACGGCATGGACCCGGAGAGCGGCCGCGGCCGTCCCGAGTTCAACAAGCTGACCCCGCTCTACCCGCAGGACCGGCTCCGCCTGGAGACCGACCCGGGCGTGCTGACCACCCGGATCATCGACCTGGTGTCGCCGATCGGCAAGGGCCAGCGCGGTCTGATCGTCGCGCCGCCGAAGACCGGCAAGACGATGGTGCTGCAGGCGGTCGCCAACGCGATCACCCACAACAACCCCGAGTGCCACCTGATGGTCGTCCTGGTGGACGAGCGTCCGGAGGAGGTCACCGACATGCAGCGGTCGGTGAAGGGCGAGGTCATCTCCTCGACCTTCGACCGCCCGGCCGAGGACCACACCACCGTCGCCGAGCTGGCCATCGAGCGCGCCAAGCGCCTGGTGGAGCTGGGCCACGACGTGGTGATCCTGCTGGACTCGATCACCCGTCTGGGCCGCGCCTACAACCTGGCGGCGCCGGCCTCCGGCCGCATCCTGTCCGGTGGTGTCGACTCGACCGCGCTGTACCCGCCGAAGAAGTTCTTCGGTGCCGCGCGCAACATCGAGAACGGCGGCTCGCTGACGATCCTGGCCACCGCGCTGGTCGAGACCGGCTCGCGGATGGACGAGGTCATCTTCGAGGAGTTCAAGGGCACCGGCAACATGGAGCTCAAGCTCGACCGGAAGCTCTCGGACAAGCGCATCTTCCCGGCCGTCGACGTCGACGCCTCCAGCACCCGCAAGGAGGAGATCCTGCTGGGCAGCGAGGAGTTGGCCATCGTCTGGAAGCTCCGCCGGGTGCTGCACGCGCTCGACTCGCAGCAGGCGATCGAGCTGCTGCTGGACAAGATGAAGCAGACCAAGAGCAACGCCGAGTTCCTGATGCAGATCGCCAAGACGACCCCCGGGTCCGGCGACTGACCGCATCCGAGCGGCTCGTGAGCACAGAACCCTGGTCCGCGCGAGCGGGCCAGGGTTCTGTGCTTGTTCCAGAGTTGGGACATTTGGAGCCCTTTGGATCATGTTGTCCGATTTACTCTGGACCGTATGGCCGACCACAAGAGGGTTCTCACCCGCCGCCGCAAGGTCCTGCGCGCGGCCGCGTGTGCGTTCGCCGCGCTCGTCGTCCTCGGCGCCGGTGCGGCCGGTTACGCCTACTTCAAGCTCAACGGCAACATCAAGAGCGTCGACATCGACGCCCGGCTGGGTACGGCCCGGCCGCCGTCCGCCACCGACGGCTCGTTCAACATCCTGGTCCTGGGCTCGGATTCGCGGGCCGGCGGGAACGGCGCCCTGGCCGGGGGAGACACCGGTGACACCGCCCGCTCGGACACCGCGATGGTGGTCCACGTCGACCAGGGCCACGCGCGGGCCGAGGTGGTCTCCATACCCCGGGACACCCTGGTCACCCGCCCCGACTGCACCGACGGGAGCGGCAAGGCCGCCCCGGGGGCCAAGCGCGCGATGTTCAACAGCGCGTACGAGACCGGTGGCGCCGCGTGCGCGGTCAAGACCACCGAGCAGCTCACCGGCCTGCGGATGGACCACTACATCGAGATCGACTTCGCCGGCTTCGCCCGGGTCGTGGACGCGATCGGCGGTGCCACCGTGACCACCACCGTCCCCATCCACGACAAGGACAGCGGGCTGGACCTCCCGGCCGGCGAGCACCACCTCGACGGGGAGCAGGCGCTGGCCTTCGTCCGGACCAGGCACGGCGTCGGAGACGGCAGCGACCTCGGCCGGATCGAGCTGCAGAAGCAGATGGTCAAGTCGCTGCTCGGACAGGCCGGCGGGATCGGGCTGTTCGGCAACCCGGTCAAGCTCTGGTCGGTCGGCGACACCCTGACCCGCAGCATCACCACCGACTCGGCGCTGGCCTCGGTGAACTCCCTGGTGGGGCTGGCCGAGGAACTCAAGGGGATCGGCCCGGACCAGCTCACGATGGTCACCCTGCCGGTGGAGACGGCGCCCGGCGACGCGAACCGCGTGGTCGCCCAGCAGCCGCAGGCCGACCAGCTCTGGGCGGCCCTGAAGGCCGACCGGCCGCTCCCGCAGGCCGTGCTGGCCGAGCAGCCGCAGAACCCCGCCCAGACGACCCCGGCGGCCCCCACGGCCCCCGCGAAGGCCCCCGCCAAGGCCTCGGCGAAGCCCACGGCCGGCACCGGCGCGAGCCCCTCCCCGAGGCGCTAGGGCCGCTGCGGCGGGCCTGCCGGAGAGGCCCGGAATATCCCGGAACGCGACCCGGTTTGGGAAGAAGCGGCCGGTCCTGGCAGACTGGTCCGTCGGTCCCGGTTCACGTGCGGCATTCAAGCCGCCGACCCGGTGCCCTCCCGAACACTAGGAGAACCCCTTGAAGCCCAACGTTCACCCCGAGTACGTGGTCACCCGTGTGACCTGCACCTGCGGCGCCGAGTTCACGACCCGCTCGACCGAGACCAGTGGCGAGATCCGCGCCGAGGTCTGCTCGCAGTGCCACCCGTTCTACACCGGCAAGCAGAAGATCCTCGACACCGGTGGCCGCGTGGCCCGCTTCGAGGCCCGCTTCGGCAAGCAGCACAGCGCGAAGGCCTAGCGCTCCCTCGGCGCCGGTTTCCGGTGCCCCCGTACTCGTTCCGGGGGCGCTGGAGACCGGCGCCGTTCGCGTCCCACGGCGCATCCGCGCCATCTCTCCACCGGATCTCAGGGAAGAAGGCCCCTTCATGTTCGAGGCAGTCGAAGAGCTCCTCGTCGAGCACGCCGACCTCGAAACGAGGCTGGCCGACCCGTCCGTCCACGCCGACCAGGCCAACGCGCGCAAGCTCGCCAAGCGGTACGCCGAGCTGACCCCGATCACCCGGGTCTACCGCGCCTGGCGCCAGGCCGGCGAGGACATCGAGGCCGCGCGCGAACTCGCCGCCGAAGAGCCGGAGTTCCTCGCCGAGGTGAAGGACTCCGAGGCCCGCCGCGAGGAGCTGACCGAGCAGCTGCGCCTGCTGCTCGTGCCGCGCGACCCCAACGACGACAAGGACGTCATCCTGGAGATCAAGGCGGGTGAGGGCGGCGAGGAGTCGGCGCTGTTCGCCGGCGACCTGCTCCGGATGTACCTGCGCTTCGCCGAGCGGATCGGCTGGAAGACCGAGATCATCGACGCCAACGAGTCCGACCTCGGCGGCTACAAGGACGTCTCGGTGGCCGTGAAGACCAGGGGCAGCACCGAGCCCGGCCAGGGCGTCTGGGCCAAGCTGAAGTACGAGGGCGGCGTCCACCGGGTGCAGCGCGTCCCCGCCACCGAGTCGCAGGGCCGCATCCACACCTCCGCGGCGGGCGTGCTGGTCACCCCCGAGGCGGAGGAGGTCGAGGTCGAGATCGTCGCCAACGACCTGCGGATCGACGTCTACCGCTCGTCCGGCCCCGGCGGTCAGTCGGTCAACACCACCGACTCCGCGGTCCGGATCACCCACCTCCCGACCGGTATCGTGGCGTCCTGCCAGAACGAGAAGAGCCAGCTGCAGAACAAGGAGCAGGCGATGCGCATCCTGCGTTCGCGGCTGCTGGCCGCCGCGCAGGAGGAGGCCGAGCGGGAGGCCTCGGACGCGCGTCGCAGCCAGGTCCGCACCGTGGACCGCTCCGAGCGGATCCGCACGTACAACTACCCCGAGAACCGCATCTCGGACCACCGCACGGGCTTCAAGTCCTACAACCTGGACCAGGTCCTGGACGGCGAGCTGAACGCGGTGATCCAGTCCTGCGTGGACACGGACGCCGCGGCCAAGCTCGCCGCGGCCCAGCAGAACTGAGACCGGCGTCCGGGTCCGAATGCACCAGAGAAGCCGCAGCGCAGAAACAAGAGGTCGTTCGTGAACCTGCTGCTTGCCGAGGTGGCCCAGGCCACCCAGCGGTTGGCCGCGGCCGGCGTGCCGTCGCCGCGCTTCGACGCGGAGGAGCTCGCCGCGCACGTCCACAACGTGAAGCGCAGCCAGCTGCACACGGTCAAGGACGCGGACTTCGACGCCCGCTACTGGGAGGCGGTCTCCCGCCGCGAGGCTCGTGAGCCGCTGCAGCACATCACCGGCCGGGCGTTCTTCCGCTATCTGGAGCTGGCGGTCGGCCCCGGGGTCTTCGTGCCCCGCCCGGAGACCGAGTCGGTCGTGGAGTGGGCCATAGACGCCGTCCGCGACATGGACGTCGCCGAGCCGCTGGTGGTCGACCTCTGCTCCGGCTCGGGCGCCATCGCGCTCGCCCTCGCCCAGGAACTGCCGCGCTCCACCGTGCACGCCTTCGAGCTGGACGAGGGCGCGCTGCAGTACACCCGGCGCAACATCGAGGCCAGCTCCGACCGCGCCCGGGTCACCCTGCACGCCGGCGACGCCACCAAGGCCTTCGAGGACGACCGCTCCTGGGACGGCCGCTTCGACCTGGTGATCTCCAACCCGCCGTACATCCCGCTCACCGAGTGGGAGTACGTCGCCCCCGAGGCCCGCGACCACGACCCGCAGATGTCGCTGTTCTCCGGCGAGGACGGGCTGGACACCATCCGAGGCATCGAGCGGGTCGCCGCCCGCCTGCTGCGCCCGGGAGGCGCCGTGGTGATCGAGCACGCCGACACCCAGGGCGGCCAGGTGCCGTGGATCTTCAACGAGGAAGGCGGCTGGACGGACACCGCCGACCACCGCGACCTCAACAACAGGCCTCGTTTCACGACGGCCCGAAGGGTCTCGTTGTGAACATCAAGCACAGCACGACGGCCCGAAGGGTCTCGTTGTGAACATCAAGCACAGCACGACGGCCCGAAGGGTCTCGTTGTGAACATCGAGCGCCGCACAACAGCTCGAAGGGCCTCGTCGTGAACACCCGGTGCGGCAGCACCGGGCGCGGGGCCGCGCTGTGAACGCCGTCATGAGTCATCTCGGAAGGGGACCGCACCGATGAGCCGCCGCTACGACTGTGCCGATGCCGGGGACCGCGCCACCGGTCTGCGCGAGGCCGCCTCGGCCATCCGCCGCGGCGAAATCGTCGTGCTGCCCACCGACACCCTGTACGGGGTCGGCGCCGACGCCTTCTCGCCGGAGGCCGTCGCCGCGCTGCTGGCCGCCAAGGGCCGGGGCCGCAACATGCCCTCGCCCGTCCTGGTCGGCTCGCCGACCACCCTGCACGGCCTCGTCACGGACTTCTCCGAGCAGGCCTGGGAGCTCGTCGACGCCTTCTGGCCGGGCGGGCTCACCCTGGTCGCCAAGCACCAGCCGTCGCTGCGCTGGGACCTCGGCGAGACCCGCGGCACGGTCGCCGTCCGGATGCCGCTGCACCCGGTCGCGATCGAGCTGCTGAACGCCACCGGCCCGCTCGCCGTCTCCAGCGCCAACCTGACCGGCGGCCCGTCCCCGGCCACCTGCGACGAGGCCCAGCAGCAGCTCGGCGACGCCATCTCCGTCTACCTGGACGGCGGCCGGGCCGACCACGCCACCGCCTCCTCCATCGTCGACGTCACGGGCAAGGTCCCGGTCCTGCTGCGGGCCGGCGCGATCAGCGCCGAGCAGCTGAGGGAGGTCGTCCCCGACCTGGAGGCCGGCAGTTGACGACCGCTTCCCTCCATGCCGGGCCCGGCATATCGCCGTACCTGAGCGTGGGCCCCAGGCCGCTGGACCACTTCCGGATCCTGTTCGTCTGCACCGGGAACATCTGCCGCTCGCCGATCGCCGAGCGGCTCACCCGGCGTGAGCTGGACACCCGGCTCAGCCCCCGGGTGGCCGGGCGGATCCTGGTGGAGAGCGCCGGCACCTGGGGCCACGAGGGCGCGCCGATGGAGGACCACGCCGCCACGGTGCTGGACGAGTACGGCGCCGACAGCGGCGGCTTCGCCGGCCGCGAGCTGCTCGACGAGCACGTGGTCGAGGCCGACCTGGTGCTCACCGCGACCCTGGACCACCGCGCCCAGGTGATCTCGATGGGCCACGAGGCCGGGCTGCGCACCTTCACCCTGAAGGAGTTCACCCGCCTGGTCCGGACGATAGACCCGGGCACCCTGCCCGACCCGCGCCGCGGCGCCGACGTCACCGAGCGGGCCCGCGCCCTGGTCCGGGCCGCGGCCGCGCTGCGCGGCTGGCTGCTCGCCGCCAGTCCGGAGTCGGACGAGGTCCATGACCCGTACGGCGCGCCGATCGGCATGTTCCGCAACTGCGGCGAGGAGATATTCCACGCGGTGGACCCGGTGGTCACCGCCCTCACCGGGGTCCCCGCGCGCAGTGCTTGATGGCGGCTCCGGGCTGTGTTGTCGCCCGGCTCGCCTCCGGGCCGCTTGACCCGGCGCCGACGGTCGGCGCTCCCTCGCTCCTGCGTCGCTCCGTCCCTTCTCCCTTTCGGCACCGGCGCGGCCCTTCGGCTCGGGGCGGGTTCGGTGCGGGGGCGGGGCTCAGGCCGGGCGGAGCGGCCCTTCGGCTCCGGCGCGTCCTCTCGCTGCCGCTCCGCCTGACTGTGGCTCCCGCTGCTCTGCCTGAGTACCGGCGCGCCCGGCCGGGTGCATCGGGACCGCGTCGGCAGGCCGGTCGCGGGGCCCGGTCCTACGCTGGAGACACCTGCCCGACGCTGCCCGGGAGCTCCGCCATGACCGTCACCGATGCCGCGACCGGTTCCTCCGAGACGACGGGGCGGTGGGCGTCCGAAGCGCTGCGCCGGGCCGACCCGCAGCTGGCCGACCTGCTCGCCGCCGAGGCGGAGCGGCGTGCCGAGACGATCCAGCTGCTGGCGGGGGAGAACCTCACCGGCCCGGCCGTGCTGGCCGCACTGGGCGGCCCGCTGATCGACAAGTACGCCGAGGGCTACCCCGGCCGGCGCCACCACACCGGCTGCGCGCTGGCGGACGCCGCCGAGCTGCTGGCGATCGACCGGGCTCGCCAGCTGTTCGCCGCCCCGCACGCCAACGTCCAGCCCCGCTCGGCCACTTCGGCCATGCTGGCGACCTACGCCGCGCTGCTGCGCCCCGGTGACGTGGTGCTGGCGATGTCGCTGGAGCACGGCGGCCACCTCAGTTGCGGCTCGCGCGCCAACTTCTCCGGACGCTGGTTCGACTTCATCGGCTACGGGGTGCGCCGGGACGACGGTCTGATCGATCTCGACCAGGTCCGCGAGCTCGCCCGTGAGCACCGGCCGAAGGCCATCGTGGCCGGCTCGATCTCCTACCCCCGGCACCCGGACTGGGCGGCCTTCCGGGAGATCGCCGAGGAGGTGGACGCCTATCTGATCGCCTCCGTCGCCCAGACCACCGGCCTGGTCGCGGCGGGGGTGGCGCCCTCCCCGGTGCCGTACGCGGACGTCACCGTGGCCGCCACCCACAAGCTGCTCCGGGGCCCGCGCGGCGGCCTGCTGCTCTCCACCGCCGAGCTGGCCGAGCGGATCGACCGGGCGGTCTTCCCGTTCAGCCAGGGCGGCGCCGCGATGAACGAGGTGGCCGGCAAGGCCGTCGCCTTCGCCGAGGCGGCCACCCCCGAGTACCGCGCCTACGCCCATCGCACGGTGGCGGGGGCGCGGGTGCTGGCGGCGGGGCTCGCGGAGGCCGGGACGCGCCCGTTGACCGGCGGGACCGACACCCATCTGGTGACGGCCGACGTCGGACCGCTCGGCGTCAGCGGCGCCGAGGCCGAACGCCGCTGCGCCGCCGCCGGCCTGCTGCTCGGCAAGTGCGCACTGCCCTACGACTCCGCGCCGCCCTCCGAGGCCTCCGGGATCCGGCTCGGTACCGGTGCCGTCACCACGCAGGGCATGGGGGAGGCCGAGCTGGCCGAGATCGCGGCGCTGATCGGACGGCTGCTCGCCGAGGGCACGGACGTCCGGATCGGAGCCCGGGTCCGCGAGCTGGCGCGGGCCTTCGCCGCCCCCGGCCGGGGGGTATTGCGCTCTCCTACCCGGTAGGGCGAACCGCGATGCACGCGCCGGGCGTCCGACTCAATAAGGTGTGTGCCGTGGCGACGCACCTCGAACCCCGGACAGGCACGGGAGTACCTTCGGTACCTACCCGTCGGACAGTGACGCAGGAGGCCAGTGGTGCGTGAGTATCTGCTGGTGCTCTTCTGCACGGCGGCCGTCACCTATCTGCTGACCGGCCCGGTGCGGAAGTTCGCGATCGCGGCCGGCGCGATGCCGCCGGTCCGCGCCCGTGACGTGCACCGCGAGCCCACGCCCCGGCTGGGCGGCATCGCGATGTTCGGCGGCCTCTGCGCGGGCATCCTGGTCGCCTCCCAGCTGGACAACCTCAGCAAGGTGTTCTCCCAGGGCACCGACATCCGCGCGCTGCTCTCCGGTGCCGGGATCATGTGGCTGCTCGGCGTGCTCGACGACAAGTGGGGCGTGGACGCCCTGGTCAAGCTCGGCGGCCAGATGATCGCCGCCGGTGTGATGGTCTGGCAGGGCGTCACGGTGATCACCCTGCCGGTGCCCGGCGTCGGCGCGGTCGCGGTGAGCCCCACCCAGGGCATGGTCATCTCGGTCACCATGGTCGTCGTCATGGTCAACGCGGTGAACTTCATCGACGGCCTGGACGGCCTGGCCGGCGGCATGGTCTGCATCGCCGCGATGGCCTTCTTCCTGTACTCCTACCGGCTCTGGTACGGCTACACGATCACCGACGCGGCTCCCGCCGTGCTCTTCAGCGTGCTGCTGATCGGGATGTGCCTGGGTTTCCTGGTGCACAACGTGCACCCGGCCCGGATCTTCATGGGCGACTCCGGCTCGATGATGCTCGGCCTGATGCTGGCCGTCGCCGCGATCTCCATCACCGGCCGCGTCGACCCGGACCTCATCACCAGCGAGACCGGTTCGCAGACCGCCACCGTGCACGCCCTGGTGCCGATCTACATCCCGCTGCTGCTGCCGCTGACCGTCATCGCGCTGCCGCTGGCCGACCTGCTGCTCGCCGTGGTCCGCCGCACCTGGGCCGGCCAGTCGCCGTTCGCCGCCGACAAGCGGCACCTGCACCACCGGCTGCTCCAGGTCGGCCACTCGCACAGCCGGGCCGTCCTGATCATGTACTTCTGGGCGGCGCTGATCGCCTTCGGCACCGTCGCCTTCTCGGTCACCAACACCGGCCGCACGGTCGTGCTGACGCTGGCCGGGCTCTGCCTGGTCGGCCTGGTGGTGCTGCTCACCCCGCGCTTCCGCCCGCGCGCGCCGCGGGCCGTGCAGGCCTTCGTGCCGCCGCGCTACCGGCGCCGCAACCCGGGCCGGGCCGTCGCGCGGGTCGCCGAGGGCGATGCCCCGGTGGCCGCGGCGACCTCGGAGCCGATGGCCGAGCTGTCCGCGAAGGACAAGGAGCTGCTCGGCGGTCTGGGGCACAAGGGGGGTTCGTCGGCGGTCGGCGGCCGGGGCCACGGCAGCGGTCGCGGCCGGTAGGAGCGGCAGGTGGCGGGGGCCGGGTGAAGCGTCTGACGCGTCGTCAAGGTGGTTCACCCGTACGGGGGCACTGTTGGGCCGCCAGTGTGACAGGTGCCACACAATCATGGTAAAGCTCTCATCAAATAGTTTGTGATACCGTTCACGAGTACCGAGAACACGCCGAAAGACCTGACAGGTGGAGGACTTCCGTCCCCGGTCGGTCTCCCTCGACGGACTCGCCGCAGAGCGGCCGGTCCACGGCGGTCCCTTGGTCGGTACCACCACCACGTTCTGTGCCCGTCCCCCCGCCACATCGACATGCCGCCGGAGTTGCCGACATGCCGTCCAACGACGCCCGGATCCTTCGCGGCGCCGCGATCCCCACTGCGGTCGCCGGGATCATCGCCATGGTGATCTCCTATGCCGTCGCGGGTGGCAAGGGAGCGCTCGGCGCCCTCTTCGGAACGCTGCTGGTGATGGCCTTCTTCAGCTTCGGTCAGGTCGCACTCGACCGGCTGACCAGGTCGAACCCGCACATCATGATGGCTGCCGGGCTCCTGGTCTACACCACTCAGATCCTGCTGGTCGGAATCGTCCTCGCGGTCTTCAAGGACACCGAGCTCTTCAACCGGCAGGCCTTCGCCTTCACGCTGCTGGGCTGCGCCCTGATCTGGACGGGCTTCCAGGTGCGCGGCGCACTCAAGGCCAAGACCTTCTACGTCGACACCGACGCCTCCGAAAACAAGGGCGACAAGCCTTCCGACTCGGGACGTCAACAGTGACGAGGCCTGGCTGTCCCCCCAACGAGGGGGGCGGTGTTTATACCGTCCTGACGGGCTGCTATCGTCCGTCGCAACAACGGAGTACGGGAAGAGGCCAGGTCTGTCCGCACGATGGACGGATCGCCCCCCGGATCCTTGCAGTCTTCGATGATCCCGCTGTGGTGCAGAGCACTTCCGCGCGGGGTCGGCGAGAAACCCATCAAGTTCCAGTGCCGCACCGTGGCCGCAGGCCACGCCGACACACCGAGGTTGCCGTAACCATGCGTCACGACGAAGGAGTCCGTGGTGAGTGCTGAACTCACGTCTTCGCTCGCCTCAGGCAGTTGCCACTTCGGGGACGCTGGCTGCGGCTTCCCGGCCCCGGGCCTGAACGAGTTCCAGTTCGAGCCGATCTTCACGATCGGCAGCGTCGAGTTCAACAAGCCGATGCTGCTGTCGATCATCGTCTCGCTGCTCGTCATCGTCTTCTTCTGGGCCGCCTTCGCCAAGCCGCGCCTCGTGCCCGGCAAGCTGCAGCTGGTCGGTGAGATCGGCTACGACTTCGTCAAGCGGTCCATCGTGCTGGAGACGATCGGCAAGAAGGGCGAGAAGTACGTCCCGATGCTGGTCTCGATGTTCTTCTTCGTCTGGTTGATGAACATCATGTCGGTCATCCCGTTCGCCCAGTTCCCGGTGACGGCGGCGATCGCGTTCCCGGCCGGCCTCGCGGCCGTCGTCTGGGTCACCTACATGACGCTGACCTTCAAGAAGCACGGCTTCGTCGGTGGTCTGAAGAACCTCTGCTGGCCCTCGGGCATTCCCGGCTGGGTCATGTTCATCCTGGTGCCGATCGAGTTCTTCTCGAACATCTTCGTGCGTCCGTTCACGCTCGCGGTCCGAGCCTTCGCGAACATGTTCGCCGGCCACCTGCTGATCGTGATGTTCTCCATTGCCTCCTGGTACCTGCTCAGCCCGACCCTGGGCGCGCTCTACGGCTCGGCCTCGTTCATCGTCGCCATCGGCCTGACCGCCTTCGAGCTGCTGGTCCAGTTCCTGCAGGCCTACATCTTCGTGATGCTGGCCAGCAGCTACATCGCCGGTGCCCTCGAAGAGGCGCACTGAGCCAGGGGCCACGGCCCTCCTGAACCACTCCCGGAACGCCCGGTGGCCAATCACCACCGGTACACCATCCCCGCAAAGGACACACTGCAATGAGCATGCTCGCTGAGGTCGGCGTCTACGGTTCCGTCGCTTCCATCGGTTACGGCCTCGCCGCGATCGGCCCCGGCATCGGCGTCGGTCTGATCTTCGGTAACGGCGTGCAGGCCATGGCCCGCCAGCCCGAGGCCGCCGGCCTGATCCGCTCCAACATGTTCATCGGCTTCGCGCTGACCGAGGCGCTCGCCCTCATCGGCATCGTCATGCCGTTCGTCTTCGGCCAGGGCCCCAAGTAATCCCGGCTGTAGACCCTTCGAGGAAGGTCCAGATATGAGCATCGTGGCTCACCTCGCGGAGGAGGAGGAGATCATGAATCCTCTCCTCCCCGCATGGCCCGAGATCATCATCGGCCTGCTCTGCTTCTTCATCGTCTTCGGGATCCTCGGCAAGAAGCTCCTCCCCAGCATCGAGAAGGTGCTGTCGGAGCGCCGGGATGCGATCGAGGGCGGTATGGAGCGCGCCGAGGCCGCTCAGGCCGAGGCCCAGGCCCTGCTTGAGCAGTACCGCGCCGAGCTCGCCGAGGCGCGTCACGAGGCTGCCCGCATCGTCGAGCAGTCCCGTGAGCAGGGCGCTGCCCAGCTCACCGAGATGCGCGAGGAGGGCCAGCGTCAGCGCGAGGCCATCGTCGCCGCCGGTCACGCCCAGATCGAAGCCGACAAGAAGCAGGCGACTGCCGCCCTGCGCCAGGACGTTGGGTCGCTCGCTTCGCAGCTGGCCTCCCGCATCGTGGGTGAGTCCCTCGAGGACCACGCCCGGCAGAGCGGCGTGATTGACCGCTTCCTGGACGAGCTGGAGGCCAAGGCCACCGTTGCTCAGGGTGCGGCCAAGTGATCGGCGCAAGCCGCGAGGCCCTCGCCGCCGGGCGGCAGAACCTCGAAGCCCTGACCGACTCCACCTCGGTGGACGCGGTCAAGGTGGCCGAGGAGCTCACCTCCGTCACGGTCCTCCTGGACCGTGAGGTGTCGCTGCGCCGCGTTCTGACCGACCCGTCCCGGTCGGGCCAGGACAAGGCCCAGCTGGTCTCCTCGCTGCTGGCCGGACAGGTCTCCGGCGAGACCCTCGACCTGGTCTCCGGCCTGGTCCGCTCCCGCTGGTCGGGCTCGCGCGACCTGGTCGACGGGGTCGAGGAGCTGGCCGCGTACGCCGAGGTCATCGCCGCCGACAAGGCCGGTGTCCTGGACGACGTCGAGGACGAGCTGTTCCGGTTCGGCCGGGTGGTGAGCGGCTCGCAGGAGCTGCGCGCCGGCCTGACCGAGCCCAAGGCCGGTGCCGTCGCCAAGGCCGCGCTGATCAAGAAGCTGCTCGGTGGCCGCGCCAACGCGGGCACCGTCCGGCTGGTCACCGCCCTGGTGAACAACCCGCGTGGCCGTAGCCTTGAGCAGGGCCTGGAGTCCTACTCGAAGCTCGCCGCCGCACGGCGCGGGCGCGTGGTGGCCCTGGTCACCACCGCGGTGCCGCTGTCGGACGGCCAGAAGGAGCGCCTGGAGGGTGCTCTGGGCCGGCTGTACAGCCGCCGGGTGCACCTGAACATCGACGTCGACCCCGAGGTCGTCGGCGGTGTCCGGGTCCAGATCGGTGACGAGATCATCGACGGCACCGTGTCGAGCCGCCTCGAAGGCGCTCGCCAGTCGCTCGAAGGCTGAGCACCGAAGCACATCCGACCCTCGGTCGGGAACCGGCTCCACCGGAGCCGGCAAATCGTACGGCCGGTTCGAGAGACCCGGCCGAGAGTCGAATACTTGCGGCCCTCAATGGCGGGCCGAGGATCGCAAACTAGGAGAGCAGGGAAGCCTGATGGCGGAGCTTACGATCCGTCCGGAGGAAATCCGGGACGCGCTGGCCGACTTTGTCCAGTCGTACCAGCCGGACGCCGCCTCGCGTGAAGAGGTCGGCACGGTCACTGACGCGGCGGACGGTATCGCCCATGTCGAGGGTCTGCCCTCGGTCATGGCGAACGAGCTGCTGAAGTTCGAGGACGGCACGCTCGGCCTCGCGCTGAACCTCGACACCCGTGAGATCGGTGTCGTCATCCTCGGTGAGTTCGGCGGCATCGAGGAGGGCCAGACGGTGCGTCGCACCGGCGAGGTCCTCTCTGTGCCGGTCGGCGACGGCTACCTCGGCCGCGTCGTGGACCCGCTGGGCAACGCGATCGACGGTCTGGGCGACATCGCCTCCACCGGCCGTCGCGCCCTGGAGCTGCAGGCCCCCGGCGTCATGGTCCGCAAGTCGGTCCACGAGCCGATGCAGACCGGTATCAAGGCCATCGACGCGATGACCCCGATCGGCCGCGGCCAGCGCCAGCTGATCATCGGCGACCGCCAGACCGGCAAGACCGCGGTGGCGATCGACACGATCATCAACCAGCGCGACAACTGGCGCTCGGGCGACCCGAAGAAGCAGGTCCGCTGCATCTACGTCGCCGTGGGCCAGAAGGGCTCCACCATCGCGTCCGTGCGCGGCGCCCTGGAGGAGGCCGGCGCGCTGGAGTACACCACCATCGTGGCTGCTCCCGCCTCCGACCCGGCCGGCTTCAAGTACCTCGCCCCGTACACCGGTTCGGCCATCGGCCAGGAGTGGATGTACGACGGCAAGCACGTCCTCATCATCTTCGACGACCTGTCGAAGCAGGCCGAGGCGTACCGCTCCGTGTCGCTGCTGCTCCGTCGTCCGCCGGGCCGCGAGGCCTACCCGGGTGACGTCTTCTACCTGCACTCCCGCCTGCTGGAGCGCTGCGCGAAGCTCTCCGACGAGCTGGGCGCCGGCTCGATGACCGGTCTGCCGATCATCGAGACCAAGGCCAACGACGTCTCGGCGTACATCCCGACCAACGTCATCTCGATCACCGACGGCCAGTGCTTCCTGGAGTCCGACCTGTTCAACGCCGGCATCCGCCCGGCCGTGAACGTCGGTATCTCGGTGTCCCGCGTCGGCGGTTCGGCCCAGATCAAGGCCATGAAGTCGGTCGCTGGCCGTCTGCGCCTGGACCTCGCCCAGTACCGTGAGCTGGAGGCCTTCGCCGGCTTCGGCTCCGACCTGGACGCGGCCTCCAAGGCCCAGCTGGAGCGCGGTGCCCGCATGGTCGAGCTGCTGAAGCAGGGCCAGTACCAGCCGTTCCCGGTCGAGGAGCAGGTCGTCTCCATCTGGGCCGGCACCACCGGCAAGCTGGACGACATCCCGGTCGCGGAGATCCGCCGCTTCGAGCGCGAGTTCCTGGACCACCTGCGCCTGCAGCACAAGAACCTGCTGGCCGGCATCGTCGAGACCTCCAAGCTGGAGGACGGCACCATCGACGCGCTGACCACCGCGATCGAGGCCTTCAAGCAGGGCTACACCACGGCTGACGGCAAGCTGCTCTCCGAGCAGGCCTGAGTCCGGTAACGAGGGAAAGGACGTAACGACCCATGGGAGCACAGCTTCGGGTCTACAAGCGCCGGATCCGCTCTGTCACCGCGACGAAGAAGATCACCAAGGCGATGGAGATGATCTCCGCGGCGCGCATCGGTAAGGCGCAGCGCGCGGTGGCCGCCTCCACTCCGTACGCCGACGAGCTCACCCGGGCGGTGACGGCGGTGGCCACCCGGTCCAACGCCAGGCACCCGCTCACCACCGAGAACCCGAACGCCTCGCGTGCCGCCGTCCTGCTGATCACGGCGGACCGCGGCCTGGCCGGCGGTTACTCGTCCAACGCCATCAAGGCCTCGACGGTGCTCACCGAGCGCCTGCGCGGCGAGGGCAAGGACGTGGTGACCTACATCGTCGGTCGGAAGGGTCTGTCGTACTACACCTTCCGCAACCTCGCGGTGGGTCAGTCGTGGACGGGCTTCTCGGACAAGCCGAGCTACGGTGACGCGAAGGCCGTGGCGGCCGAGCTGATCGAGGCCTTCACGGCCGAGACCGGCGGCGTGGACGAGATCCACGTGGTCTCGACCGAGTTCGAGTCCATGCTGACGCAGACCGCGGTCGACGTGCGGCTGCTGCCGCTGAAGCTCGACGAGGTCGAGCTCAGCGACCAGTCGAAGGCCACGCACCAGATCTTCCCGCTGTACGACTTCGAGCCGTCGGCGGAGGGCGTCCTCGACGCACTGCTGCCGCGGTACGTCGAGAGCCGGATCTACAGCGCGCTGCTGCAGTCGGCCGCCTCCGAGCACGCCGCCCGTCGGCGCGCGATGAAGAGCGCGACGGACAACGCCGGCGAGCTCATCAAGTCGCTCACGCGGCTTGCCAACTCGGCCCGTCAGGCCGAGATCACCCAGGAAATCAGCGAGATCGTCGGCGGTGCCAACGCCCTCGCCGACGCTAGCCGCGGGAGCGAATGAGAATGACCACCACAGTTGAGCCGACCACGGCGACGGGCCGCGTCGCGCGGGTCATCGGCCCGGTCGTCGACGTGGAGTTCCCCGTCGACGCGATTCCCAACATGTTCAACGCCCTGCACGTCGAGGTGGACAACCCCGACGGCTCGGGCAAGAAGATCCTGACCCTCGAGGTCGCGCAGCACCTCGGCGACGGCATGGTCCGCGGCATCTCGATGCAGCCGACCGACGGCCTGGTCCGTGGCGCGCAGGTCTCCGACACCGGCTCCGCCATCTCGGTGCCGGTCGGCCAGATCACCAAGGGCAAGGTGTTCAACGCCCTCGGTGAGGTGCTGAACGTCGACAAGGCCGAGTTCGAGGCCCAGGTCGAGGTCCGCTGGCCGATCCACCGCAAGGCGCCGGACTTCAAGGACCTCGAGTCCAAGACCGAGATGTTCGAGACCGGCATCAAGGTCATCGACCTGCTCACCCCGTACGTCACCGGTGGCAAGATCGGTCTGTTCGGTGGTGCCGGTGTCGGCAAGACCGTTCTGATCCAGGAGATGATCTACCGCGTCGCCGAGAACTTCGGTGGTGTGTCGGTCTTCGCCGGCGTCGGTGAGCGTACCCGTGAGGGCAACGACCTCATCCACGAGATGGTCGACTCGGGCGTTCTGGACAAGACCGCGCTGGTCTTCGGCCAGATGGACGAGCCGCCGGGCACCCGTCTGCGCGTCGCGCTCTCCGCGCTGACCATGGCGGAGTACTTCCGTGACGTCGAGAAGCAGGACGTGCTCCTCTTCATCGACAACATCTTCCGGTTCACCCAGGCCGGTTCCGAGGTGTCGACCCTGCTCGGCCGCATGCCCTCCGCGGTGGGCTACCAGCCGAACCTGGCCGACGAGATGGGCCTCCTGCAGGAGCGCATCACCTCGACCCGCGGTCACTCGATCACCTCGATGCAGGCGATCTACGTCCCCGCGGACGACCTGACCGACCCGGCCCCGGCCACCACCTTCGCCCACCTGGACGCGACGACCGTTCTGTCGCGCCCGATCTCGGAGAAGGGCATCTACCCGGCCGTCGACCCGCTGGACTCCACGTCCCGCATCCTCGACCCGCGGTACATCGCGCAGACCCACTACGAGACGGCCATCCGTATCAAGGGGATCCTGCAGAAGTACAAGGACCTGCAGGACATCATCGCCATCCTCGGTATGGACGAGCTGTCCGAGGACGACAAGATCACGGTCCACCGGGCCCGTCGCATCGAGCGCTTCCTCTCGCAGAACACCTACGTGGCGAAGCAGTTCACCGGTGTCGAGGGTTCGACCGTGCCGCTGTCGGAGACCATCGAGGCCTTCAACTCGATCGCGGACGGCAAGTACGACTCCGTTCCCGAGCAGGCCTTCTTCATGTGCGGTGGCATCGAGGACCTCGAGAAGAACGCCGCCGAGCTCGCGAAGAAGTAATCGCGTCCGGTAGCAGCGAGTGACTGTGAGGGGTGGGCCCCAGCCCTGGGACCCACCCCTCGCGTCGCATCGGCTGTGATTCCGGTCAAATCCGTGCCGCCGGTTTCATGTCGGGGGCGCGGGCCCGTTATTCTTACCGAAACTCCCGAGTAATCGGGCGTTGCATGAGCCTAGGAGCCCACGTTGGCTGAGCTGCACGTCGAGCTGGTCGCAGCCGACCGCAAGGTGTGGTCCGGTGCGGCCACCATCGTCGTCGCCCGTACGGCCTCCGGTGACACCGGCATCATGCCGGGTCACACCCCGGTGCTGAGCGTGCTGGAGACCGGTCCGGTCACCATCCGCACCGTGGACGGCGGCACCGTGATCGCCGCCGTGCACGGCGGCTTCATCTCCTTCGCCGACAACAAGCTGTCTCTGCTCGCGGAGATCGCCGAGCTGGCGGACGAGATCGATGTCGCGCGCGCCGAGCGTGCGCTGGAGCAGGCGAAGTCGGACCTGGACGAGCACGCCGAGCGACGCGCCGAGGTGCGTCTGTTCGCGGCGCGCGGTCTCAAGGCCCACGCCTGAGTGCGCCGGACCCTGGCTTAGCGGGGTCGACCGACGGTCCCGGGGACGCGTGAGCGTGACCCCGGGACTGTCGTCTCAGTTGGTAGGTCAACGCGGTCGCCTGATACGACCGATACGGGGAACGCGGGTAGCGAGGAGGTAGGTGAGCATGGTCCTCGCCCTTGTGGTGTGCGCGGCGGTCGTTGCGCTGGGTGTGATCGGCCTGGTGGCATTCGCGGTACGGCGCCGTGTGATCCAGCGGGTCGGCGGAACGTTCGACTGCAGCTACCGGCTCAAAATGCCCGCCGACGCCTCGACACAGCCCGACCTCGACGAGAACGGCAAACCCACCTCCGCCCCGGTCCCCCAGACCGACGGCAAGGGGTGGGTTTTTGGTATCGGCCGCTACAGCGGTGACTCGATCGAGTGGTTCCGGGTCTTCTCGTACGCCCCGCGCCCGCGCAAGGTGCTTCCGCGCCGGGAGATCGAGGTACTGGGCCGGCGCTACCCCGAGGGCCAGGAGGAGCTGGCACTGCTCTCCGGCTCGGTCGTGCTCCGCTGCCTGCACAACGGCGCCCCGCTGGAGCTGGCGATGAGCGACGACGCCCTGACCGGCTTCCTCGCCTGGCTCGAAGCCGCCCCACCCGGGCAGAGGGTGAACGTCGCGTAGCGACGAGACTCTCGGGGGTGGGGGTCCCCCGGCCGGAGGCTGGGGGAGGTCAACGTCGCGTAGCGACGGACCCTCGGGGTGGGGGAGGTCGACGTCGGTGGCGACGGACCCGGGGCAGCCCGTGCCCCGGTGGGGTTAACGTCGCCTAACCCGGCTCGCTAGTCTGGCGGCATGGTCAATCTGACGCGCATCTACACCCGTACCGGCGACGACGGCACCACCGCGCTCGGTGACATGAGCCGTACGACCAAGACCGACCCGCGCCTGGTCGCGTACGCCGACACCAACGAGGCCAACGCCGCGATCGGCGTGGCGATCGCCGCCGGGGGTCTGTCCGAGGACGTCGCCGCGGTGCTCGTCCGGGTGCAGAACGATCTCTTCGACGTCGGTGCGGACCTGGCCACCCCGGTGGTGGAGGACCCGAAGTACCCGCCGCTGCGGGTGCTGCAGTCCTACATCGACAAGCTGGAGGCGGACTGCGACCACTACCTGGAGTCGCTGGAGAAGCTGCGCAGCTTCATCCTCCCCGGCGGCACGGTGGGGGCGGCGCACCTGCACCTGGCCTGCACGGTGGTGCGGCGGGCCGAGCGGGCCACCTGGGCGGCGATCGAGGAGCACGGGGACACCGTGAACCCGCTGACCGCCAAGTACCTCAACCGGCTCTCCGACCTTTTGTTCATCCTGGCCCGGGCGGCCAACAAGGAGCGGGGCGACGTGCTCTGGGTGCCGGGCGAGAACCGCTGAACCGGTTGCCCCGCCGGTCGGCGGGGCAACCGGTGGCGCCGGCCGGCCGCTACTGCTGCTGGGGGATCTTCCAGCCCACCACGTGGCCCTCCTCGACGATCGCGCCGGCCGGGGCCTCCTTGGGCCAGAACGAGTAGCAGGCGGCCACGATCACGTTGATCACGGCCGTCAGGCCCAGCCGCAGGTACCAGCCGGTGAAGGTGCCGACGTGGGCGGCGCCGTCGGAGAGCGGGACGAGGGCGGTGATCAGCCCCAGGGTGATCGCGGCCGAGACCACGGTGCGCCGGCAGATCCGCCACTCGTGGGCGGTCCGCTCGGCGCCGTACTTGGGGGCGCCCTTGGGCTTGGGGCCGCCGGCGAAGCGGTACTGGAAGTGCCGGTCGGCCCAGCGGACCAGCGACGGCCCGTAGCCGATGGAGAAGCCCGCGTAGCCGGCGGCCAGCGCGTGCGTCCAGCCGGCGGTGGCGCCGCCGCGCAGGTCGAGCACGGTCAGGGCGAACAGGGTCAGGTCCACCGCCGGCAGACCGACCAGCAGGACGGTGCTCACCGTGCGCAGCCGCAGCAGGTAGCGGGTGGCGAGGCCGAGTGCGAGGAGGATCCAGAACGCGACCTCGGCCGCGACGATCAGAGTGACGATCATGGAGTGCTCCCAGGTCGATCAGCGGTGCCTCCAGCCTGGTCGGTCGGGGCGCGCCGGTCGTCGTCTCCGGAGCCGAGCCGGCCCTGCACCTTTCGATGTACGGCGGCTCCTCCCCGTACCGGAGCCGGAGGCCCGGCCGGGGATGATCTGATGGGGGAGTGCGCAGACCCACACTCACCCCGCGGCAGGAGGACCGGGCGATCGCCCTCGCCGGGTTGATCGGCGGGCTGGTGCTGATCGCCTTCAAGGTCTACGACCACTCCGAGGGCGTCCCGCGCTGGGCGGTGCTGCCACCGTTGCTGATCACCGCCGGGCTGGAGCTGTTCCGGCGCACCCGCCCGATCCTGACGGTGACGCTCGGCGGGGCGGTCTTCGCCGTGAGCATCTTCACCGGTGCGCTGATCGCGACCACCATCATGTACACCGACCTGCTCTACGCGTCGGTGCTCTACGGCAAACCGCGGATGTCCCGCATCCTGCACCTGAGCGGCGCCGGCTCGGTGATCGTCCTGAGCAGCCTGTCCTTCCTGTACAGCGACGCCCCGACGGCGCTGGCCGTCGTGGTGATCACCTCGCTGATCTTCCTCGGGCCGGTCTGGACCGGGGACCTGGTGCGCAGGCACCGGGAGGAGGCGGAGACCCAGCGGCTGCGCGCCGAGCAGACCGCGCTGCTCTCCGAGATGGACCGGCGCCAGGCGGTGGTCGCCGAACGGTCCCGGATGGCGAGGGAGTTGCACGACGTGGTGGCCAACCACCTGTCCGCCATCGCGATCCACGCCACCGGCGCCCAGTCGGTGGCCCGGCGTCAGCGTCGCTCCGAGGAGGACCCGTTGGTGGCGGCCATGGGGGTGATCCGGGAGAACAGCGTGCAGGGATTGGCCGAAATGCGCCGCATGATCGGGCTGCTGCGCGACAGCGGCGGCGGAGAGGCCGACGAGTCGTACGCCGCACCCGATCTGGGGGCGGTGGACGCGCTGCTGGCCAAGGCCCGGGCGGCCGGGCGGGACGTGGGGCTGGACTTCGACCTCGCGGAGCGCGGCGAGCGGGGGAAGCTGGCGGTGCCGGTCGGGCTGGCGGCGTACCGGATCGTGCAGGAGTCGCTCACCAACGCGCTGAAGCACGCCGGCCCGGGGCGGGTCCGGGTGCTGCTGGAGTACGGGCCGCGGGAGTTGTGCATCGCCGTGGACAGTCCCTACCGCGCCGACGCCGGCCGGGGACTGCCCGGCGCCCGGGCCGGGATGGTGGGCATGCGGGAGCGGGCCGGGCTGCTCGGCGGCAGCTTCGAGGCCGGCCCGGAGGGTGACTGCTGGAGCGTACGCGCGGTGCTGCCGCGGGAACTGGTGACCGAGGAAGGGGAGCGGCGGGCATGACGATTCGGGTGCTGGTGGCCGAGGACCAGGCGGCCGTCCGGGCGGCGCTGGTGATGATCCTGGGGGCCGAGCCGGACCTGGAGGTGGTCGGGCAGGCCGCGGACGGCGAGGAGGCGGTGCGCCTGGCCCTGGAACTGCGGCCCGACGTCGTCCTGATGGACGTGCAGATGCCCCGGCTGGACGGCGTCTCGGCGACCGGCCGGGTGGTGGCCGCCGGAGCGGCGCAGGTCCTGGTGCTGACCACCTTCGACCTGGACGAGTACGTCTACGGCGCGCTGCGGGCCGGCGCGGCCGGCTTCCTGCTGAAGGACCTGGAGGCGGACACCCTGGTCGAGGGCATCCGCACGGTGGCGCGCGGGGACGGCATGCTGGCGCCCTCGGTGACCCGGCGGCTGATCGGCACCTTCGCCCGCCCCGGGCGCACGGTCGGGCCCGAGGTGCGGGAGTCGGTCTCGGGGCTCACCCCGCGTGAGCGGGAGGTGCTGGCCTGCATCGGCGCCGGGCTGTCGAACGGCGAGATCGCCGGGCGGCTGGAGATGGCCGAGGCGACCACCAAGACGCACGTCAGCCGGATCCTCGCCAAGCTGCGGCTGCGCAGCCGGGTGCAGGCGGCGATCCTCGCGCAGGACCTCGGTCTGACGATCTGAGCAGCGGCCCTCCGGTATCGGACCAGGTCCGGGCCGACGGCCGTCGGTCGCAGATCACACTCCCGGATGACACCACGGCGGGCGGAAGGGCATTAGAGTCCGGCGCATGAGCGGCGCGGCTCATGAGCGGGTGACCCCTGCGCTGAGCCGCCTTCAGGCCCCGCCCGCAGGGCGGCGACGGCATCCGGGAGACCCAGCCATGAGCAACGCGTCCAGCAAGCAGATCGCCGTGATCGGGGCCGGCCTGATGGGGGCCGGGATCGCCCAGGTCTCCGCCCAGGCCGGTCACCCGGTGGTGCTGCGGGACGTCACCGAGGAGGCGCTGCAGCGCGGTCTCGCGGGCATCCGCGCCTCGTACGAGAAGTTCGTCGCCAAGGGCAGGCTGACCGCCGAGGACGCCGAGGCGGCGCTCGGCCGGATCACCACCACGACGGACCTCGGTGCGGTCGCCGAGGCCGACATCGTGGTCGAGGCGGTCTTCGAGCAGCTGGACGTCAAGGAGGCCGTCTTCAAGGAGCTCGACAAGCTCGCCAAGGACGGCGCGGTGCTGGCCTCCAACACCTCGGCCATTCCGATCACCCGGATCGCCGCCGCCACCCGCCGCCCCGAGTCGGTCGTCGGCGTGCACTTCTTCTCGCCGGTGCCGCTGATGCGCCTGGTCGAGCTGGTGCGCGGCTACAAGACCAGCGACGAGACGCTCGCCACCGCGCGCGCCTTCGCCGAGGGCGTCGGCAAGGAGGTCGTGGTGGTCAACCGTGACGTGGCCGGCTTCATCACCACCCGCCTGATCAGCGCGCTGGTCGTCGAGGCCGCCAAGCTCTACGAGTCGGGCGTCGCCACCGCCGAGGACATCGACACCGCTTGTCGGCTCGGTTTCGGCCACCCGATGGGCCCGCTGGAGACCGCGGACCTGACCGGCGTCGACATCCTGCTGCACGCCGCCCGGAACATCTACGTCGAGACCCAGGACGAGAAGTTCGCCCCGCCGGAGATCATGGCGCGCATGGTCACCGCCGGTGACCTGGGCCGCAAGAGCGGCCAGGGCTTCTACCCGCACCCGGGCAAGTGACGCGCCGGGGCCGGTGACCGGCCGGGCCGTGCGGTCGCAGGACCGTACGGCCCACCGTGCGGGGGCAGGTGAGTTTCCTCACGCCGGGTACCGCAGACGGGTGATTTGGGCGGTAATCGAGCGTAGGTGTGGAGAGTTCCTGCGTATATTCCCTCGGACGAGTGAAGTTGCTTCAGATCTGGCCGGAACCAGCAACCTGCGGACCTGGTTCACCGTCAGATGAGGGGGACCCGGTCCACGCCGACGATGCTGCGGCCGGACCCGGGCGCGGGGCTTCAGGCCCGCCCGGATGGACACCCGCTCCCGGGCCCGCGCGGCCGGGGCGGAACGACCCGTACCAGTGACCGCCAGGCGGAGGAGGAGACCATGCGCATCACGGGCGACCACGCGGCGCTGGCCATCGAGGGCCGCCTCGACGTGCGCACCGCCGCCGACGCGCGGGTCCGACTGCACCAGGCCGTCGACGTCGGCCGGGGCGACCTCGTGCTGGACCTCGCCCGGCTGGAGTCCTGGGACGCCACCGGCCTCGGCGTGATCATGGGAACCCACCGCCGGGCCGGCCGGATCGGCCGCCGGCTGGTGCTGCGGTCCGTCCCCGCACAGCTCCAGCGGCTGCTGGTGGCCACCCGGCTGCACCGCATCCTCGCCGTGGAGGGCGTCGTCTCGGAGCCCCGCGGCGCGACGCTGCCCGCGCTGGGCCCGGTGCTGTAGGCCCTCCCGCCGGGCTCCCGTGCCCCTCTCACCCGGCTCCCGCGCGCCCCGCGTCGGCCTCCCGTGCCCCTTCGGGAAGGGACCGCCCTGCGCGCGACGGGCCGGATGTGCAAGAGTCTGCCGTCAGAAAGACGGCCGCCGGGGACAGGACCGGCTCCTCCCTGCCTCCGGCGGGGCGGGGGTCCCCCCGGCCGGAGGCAGGGGCGTACCCCCCACCCGGAGCGGCCGTACCGAGTCGTCGGCCGACCAGGGGCGGAGCAGATCGTGGGACAGCCATCCGGTGAGTTCCGGCAGGAAGCCGTACGCACCAGGGGCGGTGAGCTGGTCTCCGGTGCCCTGCTGGTGACCGTCGGCACCCCGGACGGTTCCGAGGTCCGGCCCTGCCCCGACGAGTGGCGGCCCCGCCCGCGCCGGATCGGGCGCACCGAACCCGCCCGCGGCCCGGTCGGCGGCCCCGGCCGCGCGGTCGGACCGCTCGCCCTCGGCGCCGGCCCCGCCGACCTGCCGCTGCTCGACCGCGAGGCGGACATCGCGCACCTGCTCGGCCTGCTCGCCGAGGGGCGTTCGATACGCCTGGTCGGCCAGGCCGGCTCGGGCCGCAGCGCGCTGCTGTCGGCCGTCGCCGAGGCGGCCGGCGACCTCGCGCCCGGCGGCGTCGTCCAGCTCTGCGGCCACCGCCGCACCGGCGACGACCTGCTCCAGGACCTCTTCGCCGCCACCCACCAGGCCCCCGGCTTCCGCCCCGACCCGGGTCAACTCGCCGAGCACCTCTCCCGGGTCGGCGCGATCGTGGTCGTCGACGAGGTCGAACCGGCCGGGGCGGAACTGGAGCACCTGCTCGCCGCCGCCCCCGACTGCGCCTTCCTGATCTCCGTCGCCCCGGACAGCCCGCCGCTGCCCGCCGACTCCCGGCTGCAGGACCACCTCGTCGCCGGACTCTCCCGCTCCGCCTGCCTCGCGCTCGCCGCCCGGCTGGCCGGCCGGCCCCTCGACGCGGCCGAGAAGGCCTGGGCGGTCGACCTCTGGTTCGAGTCCGAGGGGCTGCCGCTGCGCTTCGTCCAGGCCGCCGCGCTGCTGCGCCAGCGGGATGTCGCGGTGGACGCGCTGGTCGCCGCCGAGGAGGACCGGCTGGGCGTCTTCGGCGCGGTCGAGGAACCCGACCGGCACCCCGACCCGGCGGTCCGCGAGAGCGAGCTGCGCGGGACCGTCCCGCTGCCGTCCGTGGCCGAGAGCGCCTCGCCCGCCGTCCGGCTCGCCGAGGGGCTCAGCGAGCCGGCCCAGGCCGTACTGAGGCTCGCGGTGGCGCTCGGCGGCGAGTGCCCGACCGCCCCGCACCTGCCGGCGCTGATCGACGTCGGCCAGGGCGAGAGCGCACTGCACGAACTCGCCGACGCCGGGCTGGCGGTGTCCATCGGCGGCCATCACCGGCTCACCGCGGGCGCGCTCGACCTCCTCGCCCCGCACTGGCCGGCCTGCGGCAGCATCGACGGCGCCGCCCAGCACTTCGCCTGGTGGGTCGGGCACAGTTCGGTCTCCACGGAGCAGATCGCGGCCGAGGCGGAGGTGGTGATCGGGGTGCTGCTGGCCGACCGGACCGCCGGCCGGCACACCGCCGTCCTGCGGCTGGC
Organism: Kitasatospora sp. NPDC058218; assembly: GCF_042882445.1. NCBI lineage: Bacteria > Bacillati > Actinomycetota > Actinomycetes > Kitasatosporales > Streptomycetaceae > Kitasatospora > Kitasatospora sp. NPDC058218. The sequence continues at coordinate 70,802 of NZ_JBHVWC010000008.1, forward strand.
CCGGGCGGCCGGGCCGGCGCTGGCACTGGCGCTGCGCTGGGGCACCTGGGAGCGCGCCCTGCTGCTCGGCCTGGAAGCCGCCCGCAACACCGGCTCCCGGGCCGACGAGGCCTGGTTCCACCACGAGTTGGGCGTCTACGCGATCTGCGTCCGCGAGCCCGGGCGCGCCGTCGCCGAACTGGAGTCCGCGCTCACCCTGCGGGCCGCGCTCGGCGAGCTGCGCGGGGCCGCCGGTGCCCGCCGGATGCTCGATCTGCTGCGCGCCGACGGCCGACAGCTGCCCGCCGCCGAGTCGACCGCTCCGATGCCCGTTCGACGTCCTGTCATCCGGGCGATCGCGCAGGTGCCCTGGCGGTTCAAGACCACCCCCGGCACGGCCGGCGGCACCCGGCGCACCGTGATCGCCGCCTCGGCGGCGGTCCTCGCGCTCGGCGTGCTCGGTACGGCGGTCGGGCTGAGCGTCACGGGCCCGGACGAGCGCCGCGGCACCGATCCGCACAGCAGTACGGACGACGGCAGCGGCCTGCCGGCGGGCCGTCCGACGCCCCGGCCGAGCCCGAGCCCCACCGCCACGCCCTCCGACGGCCCGCAGAGCCCGCAGGCCCCGCCGTCGCAGGACACGGAGGGGCCGGAGGCGTCGGAGGGCAGCAGCGGGCCGTCGCACTCGCCGTCGGCGTCCGGGTCGGCGTCGAAGAAGGCCGGCAAGTCGCCGACCGCGACGGGGACGGCCTCGCAGTCGCCCTCCCCGGGTCAGCCGCAGCCCCCGGTGGTGCCGCCCGTGCAGCCGCCGCCGGTTCAGCCGACCGTGCCGCCTGTCGAGCCCAGCAGTTCCGGTCCGGGGGCGACCCCGACGACGACCGCGCCTTCGACGCCGAGCACCCCGACTTCCGGGCCGACCACTCCGGGGACGGCCTCGCCGTCGACGCCAGGTGCTACCTCGCCGTCGGGCTGATCGGTCAGAACAGCTTGAGCTTGTCGTCGTCGATGCCGCGCAGCCCGTCGTAGTCCAGCACCACGCAGCCGATTCCGCGGTCGGTGGCGAGGACGCGGGCCTGGGGCTTGATCTCCTGCGCGGCGAAGACGCCCTTCACCGGGGCGAGCAGCGGGTCCCGGTTGAGCAGCTCCAGGTAGCGGGTGAGCTGTTCGACGCCGTCGATCTCGCCGCGGCGCTTGATCTCGACGGCGACGGTCGTGCCGTCGGAGTCGCGGCAGAGGATGTCGACCGGGCCGATCGCCGTCGGGTACTCGCGGCGGATGAGCGACCAGCCGGCGCCGAGCACCTCCATCCGGTCGGCCAGCAGCTCCTGGAGGTGTGCTTCGACGCCGTCCTTGATCAGGCCGGGGTCCACCCCGAGTTCGTGGGAGGAGTCGTGCAGCACCTCCTCCAGCGTGATGATGAGCTTCTCGCCGGCCTTGTTGATCACTGTCCAGACCCCGTCGGCCTCCTTGAGGGTGCACGGCGGGGACATCCAGTTGAGCGGCTTGTAGGCGCGGTCGTCGGCGTGGATGCTGACGCTGCCGTCGGCCTTGACCAGGATGAGCCTGGTGGCGGAGGGCAGATGGGCGGAGAGCCGACCGGCATAGTCGACTGAGCAGCGGGCAATTACGAGACGCACGGTCGACCACGCTAGCCCACCGGGGCCAGTTGATGCGATTCCGCGACGGCCGGGTGAAGAATCCGCGAACCCCGCGAACATGGAGGTTCGGCGATCCCGCGAATGCCTGTCGGCACTCTGGCGCCCATTCCCACGGGCAGCTACGGTGTGTGACGGCTTGCTTGCAGCGGAGCTGTCAACGGGGACGGAGACTTCAGATGAACGATCCAGCAGGATCCGGCCAATCTGGTGCAGCGAGGCGTATTTACGGAGCAATCCACAGGAATCCCCGGCCCCGCCCCCCAATGGCTGCCACGCTGTTCTGAGCGGCCGGAGCCCCCGACGCGTCCCTCGACGCGACCTAGGCGCCGGCGCCTCCGCACGGTGCCGGAAACAGCCGTCCGACGGTGTTCCGGACATCACGCGCGATTCGCCCACCCTCACCCTCAGCTTGGACTACGCATCACCACCCGGGCGCCGCGCGGGTGGACCGCGAGAGGAGAATCCATGTCGCTCGACGTCTCACCGGCCCTGCTGGAAAAGGCCGAGCGGGGCGAGGTCGACGAGCGGGAATTCGTCGACTGCGTCCGCGTCTCCCTGCCGTACGCCTGGGAGCTGATCAGTTCGCTGGTCGCCCAGGCGAAGGTCGACGGCACCGACTTCGCCGACAACCACGTACCGCCGCCCAGCGAGCAGGCCCGTGGCCAGCTCCTGCGGGCACTGGCCAGCGATGCCATCCGGGGCGCTCTGCAGCGCCACTTCGGCGTCCGGCTGGCCTTCCAGAACTGTCACCGGGTCGCGGTGTTCCTGCCGTCGGACTCCAACGAGGCGCGGTTCGATCGCTTCACGTCCGTCAGGGAGCAGTTGCTCAACCAGTCCGAGGAGCTCCGGGACTGCTGATCGGTCGGGCCGGCTGCGCCGGCACGACCGTGCAGGGAGCACCGGTGCCGCCGCCGCGGCACCGGAACGCCACCGGGCCGCCCCACCCCGTCGCGGGGAGGGGCGGCCCGGCGGCGTCCGCCGTCCGGACCGGTCCGTCGGTGTCAGCCCAGTTGCGGCAGCACCTCGGAGCCGAGCCGGGCGATGTTCTGGAGGGTGGCCTCACGGTCGCCGCTGCCCTCGGCGAGCAGCGCGAAGCGCCTGATCCCGGTGCGCTCGGCGGTGGCCAGCAGCCGGTCGGCGCACTGCTTCGGCGTGCCCACCGCGTGCAGGTCGCAGAGGAGTTCGGTGTACGCGTGCGGGTCGCGCATCTTGCGCTCCCGGCCGTCCACGGTGCGGTGCGCGCCGAGCCCGTACTCGAACCAGCCGGGCATCGCGCGCAGCAGCGTGGCCCGGGCCGCCGAGGTGCGGTCGTCGACCTGCGCCACCCCGGCCGCGACGTGCTGGCGGCCGATCCGGCGCAGCTGCTCCTCGCTCCGGCCGGCGGCGAGCCAGGCGGTGCGGTAGAGCTCCAGCATCTGCAGCTTGTCGTCGTCGCCGGAGTGCATGCCGAGCAGCATCGGCAGGCCGCGTTCGGCGGCGAGCCGGACCCCGCCGGGCGAGGTGCAGGCCACCACCATCGGCGGGCCCGCCACCGGGCGTCCCGAGGCGGTGAGTTCCTCGCCGGGCCCGTCCGTCTCCACCCGCTGGCGCGGGAAGCGCAGCAGCCCGGACTGGTCGCCGAGGCCGAGCCAGGCACCGAGGTCGGGACGCCGGGGCGGCTCGGTGGCGCGCGGCACCACGGCCACCTCCGGGAAGCTGAACTGCGGGCCGTCCGCGCCCACCCGGGTGCCGCGCAGCCAGCGCAGCAGCAGGTCGAGCCGCTCCGGGAAGCCCTGCTCGAAGGCCTCCACGCCGCCGCCGAAGACGTCCAGGTCGATCCACGGGCCGCCGCGCCCCACCCCGAGCGTGAACCGTCCGCCGGAGACGAGGTGCAGCATCGCGGCCTGTTCGCCGAGCGCCACCGGGTGGGCGGTGGAGAGCACGCTGACCGCGGTGCCGACGCCGATCCGGCGGGTGCGGCCGAGCAGCATCGCGGCGAGCGTGGCGGCGTTCGGGCAGACCCCGTACGGGACGAAGTGGTGCTCGGCCAGCCAGACGCTGTCCAGGCCCGCCCGCTCGGCCTCGACGGTGGCCCGGACCGTCCGGTCCAGGGCCTCGCCGTGGGTCTGGCCGGGGAACTGCGCGGAGAGCAGGAAGGCGCCGACCCGGACCGGTGCGGTGTCCGCGGTGCGCGAGCCGGAGCGCTGGGGCGCCGGCAGGGGGGTGCCGGGGGCGGCGGCCGGGCCGGCGGTCGTCGGTGCCGGGCCGACTGCGGGTGGCCGGACTCCGACGGGTCGGCGGGTCTCGGCGCGGGCGCTGGTCTTGGTCATCCTTGGGCCTCCTCGGGTGCGCGCAGGGTCTGCGGGCCCCGCCTGTCCCCTTGTGAGTAACCGATGTCATGTGCCAATGGCACGCCGAACCACGAATTTCACAGAAGAACGGGTGGATATCACGGGAAACACCGAAGCGCCGGGCGGTGCCGTGATAGTGGCTCCGGGGGGTATGCGCCGGCCGTAACCTGGAACGGTTCCGAGCCCCCGTAGAGAGGTAGCCAGACGTGTCGCCCCGCCGCAACCGGATCAAGAGTGCAGCCGATCACGAGGCCTCGGCGCCGGCCGCCCCGCTCGGCGGCGCCCTGCGCCGCACCGAGAGCTACCAGGGCGACGAGTGGGTGGTGCAGACGGTGGCCGGCACCGCCGGCCGCCACTACCGCTGCCCGGGCTGCGACCAGGAGATCCCGCCGGGTGTCGGCCACGTGGTGGCCTGGCCGGCGCACGGCGCCGGGGTGGACGACCGCCGGCACTGGCACCGGGCCTGCTGGGGCGCCCGCGACCGGCGGGCCTCCAACGTCCAGCGCGGCCGCGGCGCCCCCCGGTACTGAGGGGGCCACGGCCGCGCCGGTGAGCCGGTCAGGCGTCGCGCTTCTTCAGCACCAGCGCGCCGCCGACCAGCGCGGCGACCGTCCAGGCCAGGCAGATCGCGAAGCCGGCCCACGGGCCGTACGGCTGGTTGTGCTGCTCGTAGACCAGCATCATCCGCGAGCCCGCGTAGTCGGGGAAGTAGTGCGCCAGCGTCTTGACCTTCGGCACCGCCGAGAGGATCGGCGAGAGCAGGAAGAAGAACGGCACCAGCACGCCCAGCGCCAGCGTCTGGTTGTGCAGCATCGCGGTGACGCCGGCCGAGAACAGGCAGAGCAGCGTCAGGTACATCGCCGCGCCGAACACCGCACGCAGCACGTGCGGTTCGCCGAGGCTGGTGGAGTGGTCGCCGAGCAGCGACTGGCCGACGAAGAACGTGATGAACGCGGTGACCAGGGAGACCGCGAAGGCCAGCGCGCCGAGCACCACCGCCTTGCCGGCGAGCAGGGTCCCGCGCTGCGGGACGGCCGCCAGGGTGACCCTGATCATCCCGCTGCTGTACTCGTTGCCGACCGCCAGCACGCCGAAGACGATGATGGCCAGTTCGCCGAGGATGATGCCGGAGAAGGCCGTCCCGGTGGCGTCGAACGGGATGTCCGTGTCACCCCGGAACTCCTCGAAGTTGTTGTTGGTGAGCAGGGACAGCAGCGCGCCGAGGCCGAGGGTGACCGCGAAGGCCAGCGCGAGCGTCCAGACCGTCGACCGGACGCTTCGGATCTTCGTCCACTCGGAGCGCAGCACCGCCGGGAAGGACGCCATCTCAGTTCTCCTTCTGCTGTACGGCCGCCGGCTGCTGCGCCGCCGCGCCCTGCCAGGTCGCGCCCCAGGTGCCGGGTGCGCCGGCCGCGTCGCGGCCCTCGCCGCTCCCGGCGTGGTACTCCACCGAGTCGGCCGTCATCTGCATGAACGCCTCTTCCAGCGAGGCCTGCTGGGGGCTGAGCTCGTGCAGCACCACCCCGTGGGTGGCGGCCAGCTCGCCGAGCTCGGCGAGGTCGCCGTCGACCACCTCGTGGGAGCCGTCCGGGCCCGGTTCGCTGCGCAGTCCGGCGCCGGCCAGGACGTCCAGCAGCCGCTCGGGCTGGGGGGTGCGCAGGCGGACGGCGGAGCGGGAGTTGCGCCGGATGAACTCGGCCATCGGCAGGTCGGCGAGGAGCCGGCCCTTGCCGATGACGACCAGGTGGTCGGCGGTGACGGCCATCTCGCTCATCAGGTGGGAGGAGACGAAGACGGTCCGGCCCTCGGTGGCGAGGCGTTTCATCAGATTGCGGATCCAGAGGATGCCCTCCGGGTCCAGCCCGTTGACCGGCTCGTCGAACATCACGATCTCCGGGTCGCCGAGGAGGGCGGAGGCGATGCCGAGCCGCTGGCCCATGCCGAGCGAGAAGCCCCGGGCGCGCTTGCGGGCGACCGGGGTGAGGCCGACCAGGGCGAGCACCTCGTCCACCCGGCCGGTCGGGATGCGGTTGCTCTGGGCGAGCCAGAGCAGGTGGTCACGGGCGGTGCGGCCGGGGTGGACGGCCTTGGCCTCCAGCAGTGCCCCGATGTACTTCAGCGGCTCGCTGAGCTGCCCGTATCTCTTGCCGTCGATGGTGACGCGGCCGCCGGTGGGCCGGTCGAGGTCCAGGATCATGCGCATGGTGGTGGACTTGCCGGCGCCGTTGGGGCCGAGGAACCCGGTGACCACGCCCTGCGGCACCTGGAAGCTGAGGCGGTCCACGGCAAGGGTCTTGCCGTAACGCTTCGTCAGTTCGTGCAACTCGATCATTCGCGCTCCCTCACTCTCCGTCAGGCTATGACAAAGCGGACAGGGTGGCCCGCTGAGTGGGCCCGCCGGGCGCACCGAACTACGGTGGGCCCATGACCCAGCTCCCCTCCGCAGTGTCGGTCCGCGAGAGCGGTACCGGAACACCTCTCGTGCTGTTGCACGCCTTTCCGCTCAACGCCTCGATGTGGTCCGCCCAACTGGACGGGCTGCCCGGGACGACCGGCCACGAGGCCCGGGTGCTCGCGCCCGACCAGCGCGGCTTCGGCGGCACCGAGCTGGGCACCGGCGAGCCCTCGCTGGACGCGGTGGCCGACGACGTCGCCCTGTTGCTGGACGCGGCCGGGATCGAGCGGGCGGTGATCGGCGGTCTGTCGATGGGCGGGTACGTGGCGCTCGCCTTCGCCCGCCGCCACCCGCGGCGGATGGCCGGCCTGCTGCTGGCGAACACCAAGGCCACCGCCGACACCGACACCGCCCGGGCCAACCGCGAGCGGATCGCCGGCGCCGTCCTGGCCCGCGACAGCGTCCGGCTGCTGCTCGACGAGCGGATGGCGGTGGGCCAGCTCGGGCCGGACTCCGGGCACCTGGTCGACCGGGTGCAGGGGATGATCGCCGCCGCGTCGCCGGCCGCGGTGGCCTGGGCGCAGCGGGCGATGGCGGCCCGGCCGCAGACCCTGGACGTGCTGGCCGGGGTCCGGGTGCCGACCGCGATCGTGGCGGGGGAGCGGGACGGCCTGATGCCGCTGGAAGAGGCCGAGCTGATGGTGCGGGCGCGGCCGGACGCCGAGTTGACCGTCATCCCCGGGGTGGGGCACCTGAGCGCGCTGGAGGCGCCGGAGGCCTTCGACGCGGCGGTGCGCCGGCTGTTGGCGCGGGTGACGCGATGAGGGAGGGGCAGGCGGAGACCGGCGGCTGGGACTTCTCGGCACTGGAGGTGACCGGCCGCGTGCCGGTCACCAACCGCGGTGAGGGGCTGCTCGAACTGACCCTGGAGCCGCTCGGCGAGGACTACTGGATGCGCCCGGGGGAGACCTTCATCGTCACCTCGTACGGCGACTACGGCCCGGGGCACCCGTTCGAGGTGCAGTACTGGCGGGACTCGGTCTCGGTCTGGTGCACGTCGTGGTTCGGCACCGTCTCGGACGACGACGGCAACCAGCTGAGCTGTGGCCACCAGCGGCCGGACGGGGCCTATCCGCGCTGAACGCGAGGAGTGGGAAGTCGGACCCGGCCGACTTCCCGCTCCGGCCGCCACAGGAGCCCTCAGGGGCGTCCACGGGCCGCCCCGGGGGCCTCGGTGGTGGGCCCCGGGCGCCGGGCCAGCACGACGGGCCCCCACCCCGGAGGGTGAGGGCCCGCTGTTGTCCCCCACGAGCCGAAGGGCTCGTGCGGGGTGCGGCGTCAGCGCGACTGCTGGGCGGGCACGCCCATGGTGTCGTCGTTCGGCAGCGAGGCGGCGGCCACGGCCGCGCCGGTCAGCGTCGCCAGCATCTCGCGGACGTTGGTCAGCTGGGCGTTGATGCTGTCGCGGCGGTTGGTGAGCGCCGCCAGCTCGCGCTCGGATTCGCTGCGGATCCGGTCGGCCTTGGCGTTCGCGTCCGCCACGATGTCCTCGGACTGGCGCTGGGCCGTCTCCACCGTCTGGCGGGCGCGGCGCTCGGCGTCGGTGCGCAGCTTCTCGGCCTCCAGGCGCAGCTGCTCGGCCCGGTGCTCGATCTCGGCCAGGCGCTTCTCGGCCTTGGCCTGACGGGCGGCCAGGTCGCGCTCGGACTGCTCGCGGCGCTTGGCCAGGTTGGTCTCGAACTCCAGCGCGGCCTGCGCGGCCTTGGTGCGGGTCTCCTCGAAGAGGGCGTCCGCCTCCTCGCGCTTGTTCTGGGCGTCCTTGTTGGCCTCGGCACGCAGCTGGGCGCTGTCGCTCTTGGCCTTGTCGACGATCCGCAGACCCTCGTCCTCGGCCTTGGCCTTGCGGTCCTTGGCGTAGTTCTCGGCCTCGGTGCGGACCTGCTGGGCGGCCGCCTCGGCCAGCTCGCGGTGCTGCTCGGCGGCGCGGTGCGCCTCGTCGCGCAGGTCCTTGGCCTCCTCCTCGGCGAGTCGCAGGATCTTCTCGACCCGGGCGCCGAGACCGGCGTAGGAGGGCTCCGCCTCGGTGACCGCCGCCTGCGCGGTCTGGGTCTCCAGGTGGAGCTCCTCGATGCGCTTCTCCAGCGCGCTGATCCGGGTCAGGGCACTGTCACGGTCGGCCACCAGCTTGGTGATCCGCTCGTCGACCTGGGCGCGCTCGTACCCACGGCGCACCAGGTCGAAGCCGTGAGGGGAGTGACTGTCGCTCATGGGGTTCTGGGCTTCCTGTCGTCAAACCGCTGAGGTGGTTGAGGGAATCCTGACACGGTACCGGAGTGTCGTCGGCGAAATGCCGTTGTCTCGCGGAGAATGTCCGCTCAATCGGGTGGTGCGCCACCGGGGCGATTGCCACCCGACCGGGGGGAGCCGACTCCGGCGCCGGCCTTGGTCCCCCCGTCTTTCTTGCTGGTACTTCCCCCGTTTGCCTGCGCGACCGGTGACGGTGCCTCGAAAGCCTCCAGCGCGGACAGCACGTCCTGCACCCTGGAGATCTCGGTGTTGATGTCCTTGCGGCGGCGCACCAGCTCGTCCAGCTCGCGCCGGCCCTCGCCGGTGACCCGCGTGGCCTCGGCCCGCGCCTCGGCGAGCACCCGCTCGGCCTCCGCCTTCGCCAGCTCGATCTGCTCGTCGGCGGCCTCGTCGGCGGTCCGCAGGCGCTTCTCCGCCTCGGCCGCCGCCGTCTCGATCCGCTCCTCGGACTCCTCCTGGGCGGACTTCAGCTTGGCCTCGGCCTTGATGATCAGGGCCTCGGCGCGGTCGGTCGAGTCGGCGAGCTTGGTCTCGGCCTCCTTCAGCAGGCCCTCCGCCTTGCGGACGGCCGAGATCCGGACCTTGCTGGCCTCGGCGGACGCCTCCGACGTCAGCTCGTTGGCGCGCTCCTCGGCGGCCGCGACCAGCGCCGCCGCCCGCTCCTCGGCCTCGGTGACGGCGGCCACCGCCTGCTCCTCGGCCTCGGTCAGCTGCTCCTGGGCGGCCGTCACCAGCGCGTCCACCCGTTCGCCGGCCGACTTCATGGCCTGCGCGTTCTCCTTGCGGGCGCGCTCGTGCAGGGCCTCCACCTCGGCGTCGGTGCGCTCGCGCAGCTCCTCGGCGCGCTCGCGGATCGCGGTGGCGTCCCGGCGGGCCTCGGAGAGCAGGGCGTCGGCGTCGGCCCGGCCCTTCTCGACCTCGGCCTGCCCGGCCGCCTCGCCGGCCGCGACCAGCCGGTCGGCCTCCTTGCGGGCGGCCGCGACCATCGCGTCCGCCTGCTCCTCGGCGGCGGCGGTGGTGGCCAGCGCGGTGGTCTGGGCGTCCTCGCCGAGCGCCTCGGCGTCGGCGAAGGCGCGCTCCAGAACGGACTTGGCCTGCTCGCGGGTGGCCTTGTCGAACTGCTCGGCGGCCTCGCGGGTGTCCGCGTCGAAGGCGTCGGCGCGGGCGTGGGTGTCCGCGTCGTAGTCGTCCGCGAGGGTCCGGGTGGCCAGCGCGTACTCCTCGGCCTCGGCCCGCAGCGCGGCGGCGAAGTCCTCGGCCTCGGCGATCGTGGCGGCGGCCCGCTCCTCGGCGGCGGCCACCGTGCGGGCGGCGCGGTCCTCGGCGGCGGCCCGCTGCTGCTCGGCGGACTCCTGGGCGGTGCGCAGCTCGGCCTCGGCGTCGGCGCGCAGCCGCTCGTCGTAGGCCTGCGCCTCGGCGCGGCGGCGGGCCAGCTCGGCCTCGGCGTCGGCGCGCTCGGCGGCCAGCTCCAGCTCGGTCTGCTCGCGCAGCGCGGCCGTCTCGGCGGCGGTCCGGGCCCGCAGGTCGGCGGTCTCGCGGTCGGCGAGGGCGCGCTGCTCGGCGGTTTCCCGGTCGGCCGTCTCGTGCAGCTCGGCGACGGCGCGGTCGGTGCGCTCGCGCAGGTCGGCGGTCTCCCGCTCGGCCAGGGCCCGCAGCTCGGTGGTCTCCCGCTCGGCGGTGTCGCGCAGTTCGTCGGCGGCCTGCTCGGCCTCCCGGCGGACCTCGGCGGACTCGCGTTCGGCGGTGGCCCGCAGGTCGGCGATCTGCTGGGACGCGGCCTCGTGCATACCGGCCACCGACTGGCGGACCTCGGCGGCCTCCTCCTCGGCGGTGGCGACCAGCTCGCCGGCCTCGGCCCTGGCGGCGGCGACCAGTTCGTCGCCGTCGACACCGGCCTGCTCCAGCACCGCCTGCGCCTCGGCGCGGATCGAGTCGGCGGTGGCACGGGCCTCGGACAGCTCCCGGCCGGCCTCGGCCCGGACGGTCTCGGCCTGCTCGGCGGCCAGTGCCAGGTCGGCCTCGGCCCGCTCGCGCAGGGCCGAAGCAGCGGCCTCGGCCTCGGTCGTCCGCCGCTCGGCGGTGGCCCGGGCGGACTCCAGCGCCTCTTCGGCCTCCGCCTGCAGGCGGGCGGTCTCGGTGGCGGTGTACTCGGTGAGTTCGGCGGCGCTCTGTTCGGCCTCGGTGCGCAGTCGGTCCGCGTGGGTCTCGGCGGCCTCGCGGAGCGCGGCCGTTTCGGTGGCGGTGCGCTCGGTGAGTTCGGCGGCGCTCTGTTCGGCCTCGGTGCGCAGTCGGTCCGCGTGGGTCTCGGCGGCCTCGCGGAGCGCGGCCGTTTCGGTGGCGGTGTACTCGGTGAGTTCGGCGGCGCTCTGTTCGGCCTCGGTGCGCAGTCGGTCCGCGTGGGCTTCGGCGGCCTCGCGGAGCGCGGCGGTCTCGGTGGCGGTGCGCTCGGTGAGTTCGGCGGCGGCCGACTCGGCCTGTTCGCGGGCGGCCCGGGCGGCGGCCAGCTGCTCGGCGGTCTCCTCGCGCTCGCGGAGCAGCCCGGCGGCGGCCTCCTCGCGCTCGCGCCGGCTCTCCTCGCGCAGTGCCTCGGCGGCGGCGTCGACCTCGGCCCGGGTGCGGGCCAGTTCGGCGTCGGCCTCGGTGCGCAGCCGTTCGGCGTCGGCTACCGCGGCGTCCAGGACGGCGGTGGCCTCGGCCTGGGCGTCGGCCCGTACGGCCTGTGCCTCGGCGTTCGCCTCGGCCCGCACCCGCTGGTCGAACTCGGTTGCCTCGCGGCGCAGTTCACCGGTCTCGCGCTCGGCGGCGGTGCGGTTCTCGGCGGCCGCGGCCTTGGCCGCGGTGAGCGCGTCCTGGCCCTGCTGCTCGGCGTTGCCGACGATCTTCTGGGCCTCGGCGCGGGCCCGGTCGAGGGTCTGCTCGGCGCGCCCCTGGGTCTCGACGGCCTGCTGCTTGGCCTGCTCGCGCAGCCGCTCGATCTCGGCGGCCGCGCCGGCGCGCAGCTCGTCGGCGTCGGTCTTGGCCTTGGTCAGCAGCTCCTCGGCGCTCTTCGCCGACTCCTCGATCTGGACGACGGCCTGGCGGCGGGCCTCGCCGCGGACCCGGTCGGCCTCGGCGGCGGCCTGGGCGCGCAGCTCCTCGGCCTCGGCGCGCAGCCGGGCGGCCTCGTCCTGCATCTGCCGGACCCGCTCGCGGATGCCGGCCGCGTCGTCCAGGGCGGCGTTCTGGGCCTGCTCGACGGCGGCCTGCGCCTGCTCGCGCAGCCGCTCCGCCTCGGCGGCGGCCTCGGTACGGATCCGCTCGGCCTCCGTGGCGGCCTCGGTGCGGGCGGTCTCGGCGTCCTGGTTGGCCCGGCCGAGCATCTCCTCGGCCGTCTTGGCGGCCTTGGCGAGGTGGACGGTGGCGTCCTTGGCGCCGGCCGCCCGGCCGGCCTCCTCGGCCTCGCTGCGCAGCTGCTCGGCGGCGGCCTCGGCCTGGGCGCGCAGCTCGGCGACATCGCGCTCGGCCTGCGACCGAAGGTCCGCGATGGCGGCCTCGGCATCGGCGCGCAGCTCGCCGGCCACCGACTCGGCGGTGGCGCGCAGCCGCTCGCTCTCCTCGGCGGCGGCCGCCCTGGCGGCCTCCGCCTCGGCCTGCTTGGTGGCGGCCGCGGCCTTGATGGCCTCGGCCTCCTTGGTGGCCTGGGCGACCATCCGGGCGACCTCGGCCCGGGCGGTCTGCGAGCGCTGCTCGCTGGCGGCCTCGCCGTCGGCGACCTTGCGCTCGGCGGCGGCCTCGGCGTCCGCCTGCAGCTGCTCAGCGGCGACCTCGGCCTGGGCGCGCAGCTCGGTGGCCTCCCGCCGGGTGCGCTCGGCCTCGGCGATCGCCGAGGCGCGCAACCGCTCGATCTCGGCCTGGGCGTGGGCGAGCGCCTCCTCGGCGCGGGCCTGCTCGGCGGCGGTGTGCTCCTTGAGCCGGCCGATCTCGGCCTGGGCGGCGGCGAGCTGCTGCTCGGCGGCGGCGTGCGCGGCGGCCAGCTGGAGCTGGGCCTCGCCGCGGGCGGCGTCCACGTCGGCGGCGGCCTGGGCGCCGGCCTGCTGGGCCTGATCGGAGGCGGCGCGCAGCAGGCGCTCGGCGTCGCTGTGGGCACGCTGGATGGCGGCCTCGGCGGCGGCCTGGGCCTCGCCGCGGGCGGCGTCGACGTCGGCGGCGGTCTGCGCACGGGCCTGGTCGGACAGGGCGGTGGCCTCGGCGCGCGCGGCGGCCATCATCCGGTCGGCCTCGGCGCGGGCCTCCTGCAGCAGGCGCTGGGCCTCCTGCTCGGTGCCGGCCCGGGTCTGCTCGGCCCAGTTGACGTTCTCGTTGACGTGCTGTTCGGCGCTGCGCCGCAGCTCGGTGAGCTCGTCCTCCAGCTGGCGGCGGCGGGCGGTCAGCTCGGCCTCCAGCCGGGCGGTGCGCTCGGCGGCCTCGGCCATCAGCCGCTGGGTGGCCTGCTGGGAGTCGCGCAGCTGCCGCTCGGCGTCGGCGCGCAGCTGCTGCGCCTGCATCTCGGCGGTGCGGAGCATCTGCTCGGCCTGGCCGGACACGGCGTCGAAGGCACGCGGCTGGGCGAGCATGCGACGGGACTCGTGCAGCTTGGCCCGGAGCACCTCCACCTGGTAGGCGAGGTCCTCGGCATGCTCGACGGCCTTGTCCCGCTCCTTGCGAGTCCGATCCATCTCGGCCTCGAACTGGGAGAGGTGATCGTCAACCTCGTAGCGGTCGTAGCCCCGCACTCCGCGGTCCCATCCATCTCCTGGTCGCGTCCTCGACCCGGCCGTTCCCGGGCTCCCGTGTCCGGGGCCCCGGTCCGACTGGTCCTTGCATCCGCAGCCGGTGGACGGCCCCTGTCTGGTCGGGGGCGTCCGCCACGGTCGTCGAAGTCCTGGTCACGGGAGCGCGGTCGTACCGCGTTCCCCCGTCCGGGTGGACTCCTGGGCGAACTCTTGCCTTGTGGAGAATGGTGACAGATCCGAACTGCGACTGTTCAGCCGTGCCCGCGTAATGGACTCCCCTGCGACGGGCCGACCACCGGTGGGCGGACAGGCCTGTCATCGGCCGTGCCCGTCGTCCCCGTCCCCCGGAGTCTTCGCGCACCTGGGCATTGTAGTGGGAGCGTCCTGCGGGGGAATGGCCGCGTAGGGGTTTTCCGGGCATCGGGCGACATTACTGACGGGTCATGAGGGTGGCGGACCCCCGGCAGGCCCCTCGGCGGGTGCCGTCGGAGCCCGACGGCACCCGTGCGCGGGTCAGTGCTCGTCGTGCTCGCCGGGCTCGGCGGAGGTGACCAGTTCGGTCAGTACGCCACCGCAGTCCTTGGGGTGCAGGAAGGTGATCCGCGAGCCCATCGAGCCGATCCGGGGCTGCTCGTAGAGGACCCGGACGCCCTTGGCGCGAATCTCCTCGGAGTCGCCGTCCACGTCGGCGGTGCCGAACGCGATGTGGTGGACGCCCTCGCCGTTCTTCTCCAGCCACTTGGCGACGGTGGAGTCGGGCCGGGTCGGCTCCAGCAGCTGCAGGTAGGAGGCGCCGCCGTCACCGGTGTCGTTGATCTTGAGCATGGCCTCGCGCACCCCCTGCTCCTCGTTGACCTCGCTGTGGAACACCTCGAAGCCGTAGGTGGCGCGGTAGAACTCGACCGTCTTGTCGAGGTCTCGGCAGGCGATGCCGATGTGGTCGATGCGGGTGAGCACGGTGGCCTCCGGGTCTGGGCGGGCAACGGGACGGCAACAGTGCAGCGCATGCGGCCGGGGTGCGCCAGTGATCCGGGTGCGAGCCTGCTCACACGCGCGGGGTTCACCCGGACCGGGTTGACACGGTGTTGACTGGACAGTGCCAGTGCGCTCGATCACACCGTCGGTCCGGTGACGGACGGGTAGCAGGTCAGTACATTGAGCGGAATCCTCACCTGGCCACGACGTGCGAAGGGGCTCGTCCCATGACCAACACCACCTCTGTGATCGTTGCCGGTGCGCGGACCCCGATGGGTCGCCTGCTCGGTTCGCTCAAGGGATTCTCCGGCGCCGACCTCGGGGCCGTCGCGATCAAGGCCGCCCTGGAGCGGGCCGGCGTCACGGGGGACCAGGTCCAGTACGTGATCATGGGCCAGGTGCTGCAGGCCGGCGCCGGCCAGATCCCGGCCCGCCAGGCCGCCGTCAAGGCGGGCATCCCGATGAGCGTCCCGGCGCTCGCCATCAACAAGGTCTGCCTCTCCGGCCTGGACGCCATCGCACTGGCCGACCAGCTGATCCGGGCCGGCGAGTTCGACATCGTGGTGGCCGGCGGCCAGGAGTCCATGACCAACGCCCCGCACGTGCTGCCGAAGTCCCGTGAGGGTTACAAGTACGGCGCGATCGAGCTGCTCGACTCGATGGCGCACGACGGCCTCACCGACGCGTACGAGAACATCCCGATGGGCGAGTCGACGGAGAAGCACAACACCCGCCTCGGCATCCCGCGCGAGATCCAGGACGAGATCGCCGCCGCCTCCCACCAGCGGGCCGCCAAGGCCCAGCAGAACGGCATCTTCGAGGCCGAGATCGCCCCGGTGGAGATCCCGCAGCGCAAGGGCGAGCCGCTGGTCTTCAGCCAGGACGAGGGCATCCGGGCGGACACCACCGTCGAGGGCCTGGCCAAGCTGCGCCCGGCCTTCACCAAGGACGGCACGATCACCGCCGGCACCTCGTCGCAGATCTCCGACGGCGCCGCCGCGGTCGTCGTGATGAGCAAGGCCAAGGCCGAGGAGCTGGGCCTGAGCTGGATCGCCGAGATCGGCGCGCACGGCAACGTCGCGGGCCCGGACAACTCGCTGCAGTCGCAGCCGTCCAACGCGATCAAGCACGCGCTGGCCAAGGAGGGCCTGGAGGTCGGTGACCTCGACCTGATCGAGATCAACGAGGCGTTCGCGGCCGTCGCCCACCAGTCGACCAAGGACCTGGGCGTCTCCTCCGACATCGTCAACGTCAACGGCGGCGCGATCGCGCTCGGCCACCCGATCGGCATGTCCGGCGCCCGCGTGGTGCTGCACCTGGCGCTGGAGCTCCAGCGCCGCGGCGGCGGCATCGGCGCGGCCGCGCTCTGCGGCGGCGGCGGCCAGGGCGACGCGCTGATCGTCCGCGTCCCGCAGGAGCAGGCCGCCAAGGCCTGATCATCCGACATACCTTCGGGGCTGCGGACCGCCACCAGCGGTCCGCGGCCCTTCGGCGCTAGGAGCTCCTGATGATCGATGTCGCGACCCTGGTCGAGCAGGCCCGGGCAGGCCGGCCGCGCGCGGTGGCCCGGCTGATCTCGCTGGTCGAGAACGCCGCCCCGCAACTGCGCGAGGCGATGGCCGCACTGGCCCCGTACACCGGCCGGGCCTACACCGTCGGGCTGACCGGCTCACCCGGCGTGGGCAAGTCCACCTCGACCTCCGCCCTGGTCTCCGCCTACCGCCGGCTGGGCAAGCGGGTCGGGGTGCTGGCCGTGGACCCGTCCTCGCCGTTCTCCGGCGGCGCGCTGCTCGGCGACCGGGTCCGGATGCAGGACCACGCCACCGACCCCGAGGTGTTCATCCGCTCGATGGCCACCCGCGGCCACCTCGGCGGCCTCTCCTGGTCGGCCCCGCAGGCGCTGCGGGTGCTCGACGGGGCCGGCTGCGACGTGATCCTGGTCGAGACCGTCGGCGTCGGCCAGTCCGAGGTGGAGATCGCCGCCCAGGCGGACACCACCGTGGTGCTGCTCGCCCCCGGGATGGGTGACGGCATCCAGGCCGCCAAGGCCGGGATCCTGGAGATCGGCGACGTCTTCGTGGTCAACAAGGCCGACCGGGACGGCGCCGACGCCACCGCCCGGGAGCTGAACCACATGCTCGGCCTCGGCGAGGCCCGCGAGGCGGGGGACTGGCGCCCGCCGATCGTGAAGACCGTGGCGGCCCGCGGCGAGGGCATGGACGAGGTGGTCGAGGCGCTGGAGAAGCACCGCGCCTGGCTGGAGGAGCACGGCGAGCTGGCCGTGCGCCGCCGCCGCCGGGCCGCCGACGAGATCGAGGCGATCGCGCTGTCCGCGCTGCGGGCCCGGATCGGCGACCTGCACGGCGACCGGCACCTGGCCACCCTGGCCGAGCGGGTGGTGGCCGGCGAGCTGGACCCCTACGGCGCCGCCGACGCGCTGGTGGCCGGGCTCACCCACGGCTGAACGCAGCGAGAGGGCCGGCCCCGTCGAACACGGGGACCGGCCCGAGCCCGAGCCCCGCGCCAAACCCGCCCCGAGCCGAAGGGCCGCGCCGGTGTCGAAAGGGAGAGCGCGAGGGAGCGACGTAGGAGCGAGGGAGCGCCGACCGTCGACGCCGGGTCAAAGCGGCCCGGAGGCGAGCGGGCGAAGATCAGGCGCGGCCGCGCAGGCCCCGCAGGTGCTCGGCGACCGGGGCCAGGGCCTCGTACATCGCGTCCAGCTGCTCGGGCGTGAAGCGGTCGATGAAGTGCGCCCGGACGCTGCGCACGTGGTCCGGGGCGACCTTCTGCATGGTCTCCCAGCCCTGCTCGGTGAGGTGCGCGTACAGGCCGCGCCGGTCGCCCGGACACTCCTGCCGCAGCACCAGCCCGGCCGTCTCCATCCGCGTGATCTGGTGCGAGAGCCGGCTCTTGGACTGCAGGGTGGCGGTGGCCAGGTCGGTCATCCGCATCCGCCGCTCGGGCGCCTCGGAGAGCACGACCAGGATCTCGTAGTCGTTGATCGCGAGGTTGTGCGGCTGGAGTTCGCGGCCGAGCTGGTAGTCCAGCAGCTTGGCCACCTCCAGGTGGGCGCGCCACAGCCGCTGCTCCCTGGCGGTGAGCCAGGGAGTCCCCTCCTCCGGCTGCGAGGGGGGGACGTCGGCGGCGTCGAGCGTGCGCGTATCCATGGTGCGAGCATACCGCATTTAGTTAAATCTTGTACGAGTTTACAGGCCGAAGCGTCGCCCGAGGTCGCCCAGGTTGCCGAGCCCGGGGACGTTGAGGTTGCCTCCGCCGTGGGCCGCCGCGGGCTGTGACGGCACCCCGCCCATCGGCACGCCCGCCTCGGCGTGCACCTGGCCGACCGCGCGCTCGGCCATCAGCACCTCGGTCGACTGCAGCAGCACCTGGCCGGCCCCGATGAACTCGAACTGGTGCTCCTCGCCGGACGCCCCGCCCAGGCCGGTGAGCCGGCGGATCCCGCCGATCACCCCGTGCATGTAGTCGTGGTCGTAGTGGTGGCACGGCGCCGGGCAGTCCGCCCAGCCGACCAGTGCCTGCGGGTCCACCCGGATCGGCGGCTCGACGAAGTGCACCGGACCGTTGGACGCGGCCACGAACTTGCCGCTGCCGATCAGGGTGAGGAACCCCGGGATGATCGACTGCTTGAGCCGCAGCGTGGGCTCGTAGGCCAGCAGGTTGCCCGAGCGGACGGTGAGGTTCCCCTCCTCCAGGTCGTAGGAGTTGAGGTCGAAGGCGCGGTCGGCCAGCAGCAGCTTGCCCCGGCCCTCGGCGACCACCCAGTCCGCGGCGTGCATCGGCGAGTTGAAGTGCTGACCGAGCATCCGGTCGATCGCGCCGGCGCCGACCCCCTTGAAGGAGATGTCGCCGTAGTAGGCGATCATCTTGCCCTTCTGCAGGAAGTACGACCCGTTCAGGTCCACCGAGAAGGCGTACGGGTTGACGTTGTCGTTGACCGGCAGGCTGTGCGCGTCGTGCACCACCGGGCCGGAGCCGTCCTGCGCCTTGGGCAGCGGGGCCTGGGCGCCGCCGAACTGCTCCTGGGCGTACTGCTGCGGCGGCTGCTGGGCGGGGTAGCCCTGCTGCGGGGGCGGCGGGTACCCCTGCTGCGGGTAGCCCTGGCCGGGCGGCGGGCCGTAGCCGGGCGGCGGCGGGGCGGCCGGGAAGCCGGGCTGGGTGGGCTGGTTGTACGGCGACGGCTGGCCGTACGGCTGCTGCTGGCCGTACGGGTCGTGCGGCTGCCCGTAGGGGGGCTGCGGCGGGTAGGACATCAGAGCTTCTCCTCGCTCGCCTGCACGAACACCGTGCCGTTCCCGGACAGCTCCAGCTGGAAGGCCTCGCCGGAGCCGCGTCCGATCATGTCGCGCCAACCCAGCGCGGTGGACAGCTTGTTCTGGACCTGACCGCGGTGCGCGACATAGGCCTGGGGGTCGACGTGGACCGGCTGGTGCGGGGTGATCGGCAGCTCGAAGACGCCGCCGTGCGCCATCACCGCGACCGAGCCGTGGCCGTCCAGCTTGGTGGTGAACAGGCCCTGCCCGGTCACCTGGCCGCGGACCATGCCCATCACGCCGCCCTGCGAGCCCATGAACATGGTGGACTGCTGCAGCGAGCCCTCGAAGGCCAGCAGCCGGTCCGCCTCGACGTACAGGGTGTCGCCGGCCAGCTCGATCACGTGCACGTGGTGGCCGCCGTGGCCGAACATCACGGTGCCCTGGCCCTCGACCGTCATCAGCGGGGTGTCCTCGTTGGCCACCCGGCGGCCGATCATCGACATGACCCCGCCCTGGCCGCCGGTGATGTTCGGGGTGAAGCGGACCTCGCCGGTGTACGCGAGCATCGCGCCGCGCTGGCTGAACAGCCGCTGCCCGGGGACGACCCGGGCCTCGATCATCTTGTTGTTGATCCTGGTGAACGGCATCAGACGTCGCCCCCGACGGTGATCTTCTCGGACGGCTGAACGTAGACCAGGCCCTCGCCGGAGAACTCCACCTGGACGGCCTCGCCGCCGCCCTCGCCGATGAAGGTGGACCAGCCGGCGCCCGACTTGAGGCTGCGGCTGAGGTTGCCGGTGTGCGCGACGTACGCCCCCGGGTCCACCCGCAGCGGCATGCCCTGGGAGACCCGCAGGATGATCGCCGGCCCCTTGGAGGTGAGCGCGGCCCAGCCGTGGCCCTCCACCTTGGTGGTGAACAGGCCGTTGCCGGAGGAGATCCCGTTGAGGCCGGTGAAGGTGGTGCCGGTCTTCAGCGTGCCCTCGGTGCAGAGCAGGTTGTCCGACTCGACGTAGAGCGTCTCGCCGTTCAGCCGGACGAGGTTGATCTCGGTCGCCCGGTCGGCGAAGTAGCAGGTGCCCTGCCCCTTCACCTCCATGACCGTCATCTGCTCGCCGGTGAGCCGCCGGGTCACCATGCCGCGCAGACCGTCGCCGCCGCCGGAGAGCTTCTTGAAGTTCATCTGGCCGCTGTACGCGACCATCGAGCCGTTTCTGGCTTTCACGGCGTCGCCCGTCATGTCGACGGCGAGCGTCTTGGACCCTTGGAGTCGAAACTGTGCCACCGCCGCAATGTAGCGGGATCCGGTGCTTCCGGGGGAGGGGGTGTCGCCGTTCTGGTACCGGTCTGCGACAAATCACGCCCGGTCGGACACCGGCCGTACCCGTGCGCGTACCCCGGGCGCGGGCCCGGGCGTGTGCTCGGTGATAATGGCGGGGATGCTTGTGAGCCGGTTCACAAGCGATCTTCGACCCCTATCCGAGGTACCCATCGTGAACAGCAGCGCCGTCCACCGCCTGCGTCTGATCTCGGGGCCCGAGGGCCTCTCCTTTCTCCTGCTCCTGGTCTGCTCGGTGCTCAAGCGCACCACCAGCTTCGACGCCGTCCCGGTGATGGGCATGGTCCACGGGGTGCTGTTCATCCTGTACGTGGTCTTCTGGATCATGGCCTGGCAGGCGCAGAAGTGGGACGCCAAGCGCGGCGTCCTGCTCTTCGTCCTCTCGGTGCTTCCCACCGGCGGCTTCTTCGCCGAGCGCACCCTCGCCAAGGAGGAGCGCGGCGAACTCGCGCCCGCACGCGAGCCCGCCGCCGCCTGAACCTCCCGCGGACAGGCCGACAGGCTGTCGGGGCCTCCTCTCCCAGTGGGCCCCGACAGCCTGTCGCCGTTACCAGGTGTGGTCCGGTGGTGATCAGACGGTGACTAGTTGACGTTCACCGCGCTCCAGGCCGCGGCCACCGCCGCGTACTGGGTGCTGGTGGTGCCGTAGAGGTCCCCCGCCGCCTTCAGGGTCGCCGTGCGGGCGGCCTTGTAGTTGGTGGTGGAGGTGAAGTACACGGTCAGCGCGCGGTACCAGATCGCGGCGGCCTTGTCCCGGCCGATGCCGGTGACGGTGGAGCCGTTGGAGGTCGGGCTGTTGTAGCTGACGCCGTTGATGGTCTTGGCGCCGCTGCCCTCGGCCAGCAGGTAGAAGAAGTGGTTGGCCACGCCCGAGGAGTAGTGGACGTCCACGTTGCCGACCCCGGAGTACCAGGAGTCCTTGGACGCGCCGTCCTTGGAGGGCTTGTCCATGTAGCGCAGCGGGGTGCCGTTGCCGTTGATGTTGAGCTTCTCGCCGATCAGGTAGTCCGGCACGTCGGTGGGCAGGTTGGCGTACCACTCGACCATGGTGCCGAAGATGTCCGAGGTGGCCTCGTTGAGGCCGCCGGACTCGCCGGAGTAGACCAGCCCGGCGGTGGCGGAGGTGACGCCGTGGGTCATCTCGTGGCCGGCCACGTCGATCGCGGTCAGCGGGTTGCTGTCGTTGGCGCCGTCGCCGTACGTCATGCAGAAGCAGGAGTCGTTCCAGAAGGCGTTGACGTAGGCGTTGCCGTAGTGGACGCGGCTGGTGGCGCCGACGCCGTTGTTCTTGATGCCGCTGCGGCCGAAGGTGTTCTTGTAGTAGTCCCAGGTCGCGCCGGCGCCGTACTGGGCGTCCACGGCGGCGGACTGGGTGTTGGAGGCGAGGCCGTTGCCCCAGACGTTGTCCGCGTCGGTGTACAGCGCGTTGCCGTTGTCGGCGTTGCCGGTCGACTGGTTGCCCCGGGAGGCGTCCTTGAGCTGGTAGGTCGAACCGCTCTGGGTGGTGGTCAGGGTGACCGAGCCGACGTGGACGCCCTTGCCGCTGCCGGTCGCGGTCTGGAACTCCTCGTGGGTGGAGAGCACCTCGCCGGTGGCCGCGTCGGTGACCAGCCGCTGGCTGGACGGGGTGCCGTCGGCCCGCTCGCCGCGGACCACGGTCTGGTACGCCAGCCGCGGGGTGCCGTCGGCCGCCCAGACCACCAGGGTGGCCGCGCCGGCGCCGTCGACCCGGCTGATCGCCGACTCGTCCTTGTCCGCGGCGATGCCGACGGTGGCCCGGACGGCGCCGAGCGCCTGGGCACCGGCCTTGTCGGCGGACAGTGCCGGGGTGAGGCTCGGCAGCGAGAGCTGCCCGCCGAAGGCCCGGTCCACCGAGGTGATCGAGCCGTTGGCCTTCTGGTGCACCACGAGGTCGCCGCCGAGGACCGGCAGGCCGCCCAGCGTCCGCTCGTAGCGCAGGTGGCGGGCGCCGTCGGCGTCCACCACGGCGTCCTTGACGACCAGCCGCTCCTGGCCGCCGAGGGCGAGCGCCCGCGCGAGCGGCGCGGCCTCGCCGGAGGCCAGCGTGATCAGCGCGTCGCGCTGCTGCACCACCGAGGGGGCGGCGGCCTGGGCGGGGGCGGCGGCGACCTGGATGGCGCCGGCGAGCAGGGCGGTGGCGGAGAGTACGGCTCCGGCTGTCAGCTTTCGCTTCACGTACGGGGTTCCTTCCACGAAACCGCGTGTGCGCGGTCGCGCCGCGTACCGGGGCGCCGGGGTTGGCACCGTGGGGCGGTAGGGCGCTGACGTGCTGCTCCCGTGCGGTCCTTGACGGCCGGTCGGTGGGTGGGGGCGACAGCCGTCGAACGGGGCTTGGGCAGAAGCATGACAATGCAGGTCGTGAAAGGACAGGGCGCCGCCGGCGATTGGCCAGGTCTCGCCAGCCGCCGGTGCGCGTGGTTCGGGTGCGGCGGGTGAACCGCTCCGGGTGCTTTGTCCCGCTGGCGGGATCCCGCCAGCGGCCGCCCTTGTCGCCCGCCGTGCGGATTGCTACGGAGCCGGAGTCACCTCCGCGCCGTGCGGACGCGCGAACGCCCGGGGCCTCCCCTCCCAGTGAGGCCCCGGGCGTCCTTGGCGCGGACGTCAGCTGACGTTGACGCCGCTCCAGGCGGCCGCCACCGCGTTGTACTCGGCGCTGCCCGCGCCGTAGAGGTCCGCCGCCGCGCTCAGCGTGCCGGTGCGGGCCGCCTTGTAGTTGGTGGTGGACGTGAAGTACACGGTCAGCGCGCGGTACCAGATCGCGGCGGCCTTGTCCCGGCCGATGCCCGTGATCGTGGAGCCGTTGGAGGTCGGGCTGTTGTAGCTGACGCCGTTGATGGTCTTGGCGCCGCTGCCCTCGGCCAGCAGGTAGAAGAAGTGGTTGGCCACGCCCGAGGAGTAGTGGACGTCGAGGTTGCCCACGCCGGACGACCAGGAGTCGGCCGAGCCGCCGTCCTTGGAGGGCTTGTCCATGTAGCGCAGCGGCGTGCCGTCGCCGTTGAGGTCGATCTCCTCGCCGATCAGGTAGTCCGGCTTGTCGGTGGCGAGGTTGGCGTAGAACTCGACCATGGTGCCGAAGATGTCCGAGGTGGCCTCGTTCAGGCCGCCGGACTCGCCCGAGTAGTTGAGGCCCGCGGTGGCCGAGGTGACGCCGTGGGTCATCTCGTGGCCGGCCACGTCGATCTCGGTCAGCGGGTGGGTGTTGCTCGCGCCGTCACCGTAGGACATGCAGAAGCACTGGTCGCTCCAGAACGCGTTCACGTAGTTCTTGCCGTAGTGAACGCGGCTGGTGGCGCCGACGCCGTTGTTCTTGATGCCGTTGCGGCCGAAGGTGTTCTTGTAGAAGTCCCAGGTGGCCGCCGCGCCGTACTGGGCGTCCACCGCGGCCGACTGGCCGTTGGAGACGAGGCCGGTGCCCCAGACGTTGTCCGCGTCGGTGTACAGCGTGCCCGAGCCGGAGGTCCGGTTCTTGAAGTCGACGGTGGACTGGCCGCCGCGGGAGGCGTCCTTCAGCGAGTAGCCGCCGCTGGCGGTGGTGGTGGTCAGCGGGACGCTGCCGACGAAGACGCCCTTGCCGGAGCCGGTCGCGGTCTGCACCTGCTCGTGGGTGGAGAGCACCTCGCCGGTGGCGGCGTCGGTGACCAGCAGCTGGCTGGACGGGGTGCCGTCGGCGCGCAGGCCTTCGACGGTCGTCCGGTACGCCAGGCGCGGGTTGCCGTCCGCGGCCCAGACCACCAGCTGCGCGGCGCCGGTCTGGTGGACCTCGGTGAGCGGCGACTCGTCCTTGTCGGCGGTGATGCCGACGGTGGCCTGCACGGCGCCGGAGGCCTGCGCGGCCGCCTTGTCGGCGGGGATGGCCGGGGTGAGGCTCGGCACGGCTATCGGCGCGGTGACGGCCTTGTCCACGGCCTTGACCGCACCGCCCGCGGCCTGGTGCACGACCAGGTCGCCGCCGAGGACGGGCAGGCCGGCGAAAGTGCGCTCGAAGCGGAGGTGACGGGTGCCGTCGGCGTCCACCACGGCGTCCTTGGCGACCAGCTTCTCCTGGCCGCCGAGGGCGAGCGCCTTGGCCAGCGGGTCGGCCTGACCCTTCGCCACGGCGAGGACGGCCTCGCGCTGCTGCGAGGCCTGGGCCTGCGCCGAGGGGGTCGGGGCGGCCTGGGCGGCGGTGCTCACCTGGATGACGCCGGTGAGGAGGGCGGTGGCGGAGAGTACGGCGCCGGCTGCGAGCTTTCGCTTCACGTACAGGGTCCTTCCGGGAAACCGCGGGTGTGCGGGCGCGCCTCGTCCCGGGGTGCCGGGGTTGACACCTGAGGGGCGGAACGGGCGCTGACGAGCTGCTCCGTGCGGTCGAGCGGCGGGGCCACCCGTGAGTGGGGAGGTGGCCTGCCGAACGGGGCTGGCCGAAAGCATGACAATCCAACAAGTGAAATGACAGGTCTCGTTCATCGATTGGCCAGGTCTCGCCAGCCCGGCGGAAGGTAAACGGGGCGACAAAACGGTTGAATCACCCCGCCTTGCAGCGGGTTACCGTCCGAACGGAGGCCTGGCTGCGGGCCGGACGCCCGCTCGGTGGCCAACCGTGCCCCGGTGGAGGGCGATTGGCGGTGGTTCACACCCCCGCAATGTCCTGGTACGGACCTGGGCGTCCCACTGGCGTGATCCCGCCACGTGTCGCGCTTGTCCACCATCAGGACGCCTGATAACACCCTGCCCACCCGCCGGTACGGTAAGGGGCGTGGCCAAGCCCCTCGCACTCGACTTCGATCCGATCGCCCGCGCCGACGAGCTCTGGACCCGCCGCTGGGGCGGAGTCCCCTCGATGGCGGCGATCACCTCGATCATGCGCGCCCACCAGATCCTGCTCGCGCGGGTGGACGCCGTGCTCAAGCCGTACGGGCTGACGTTCGCCCGCTACGAGGCGCTGGTGCTGCTCACCTTCAGCCGGACCGGAGAGCTCTCGCTGTCCAAGATCGGCGAGCGGCTGATGGTCCACCCGACCAGCGTCACCAACACCGTCGACCGCCTGGAGCGGGCCGGCCTGGTCGCCCGCCGGCCCAACCCGCTGGACGGCCGCGGGGTGCTCGCGAGCATCACCGCCCGCGGTCGCGAGGTGGTGGAGGACGCCACCCGGGAGCTGATGGCGATGGAGTTCGGCCTGGAGGAGTACGGCGCCGACCAGTGCCGCCAGGTGTTCGACCTGCTCCGGCCGCTGCGCATCGCCGCCGGGGACTTCACCGAGCCGGACGCGGGGGCGGCGGAGTAGGGCGCTGCGCGGCGCACCCGTAAGCGGCGGCTACCCTCGTGGGAGCGGTGCGCGGATCCGGGCGTACCGGCCGAATCCTGGCGAGCGAGGCGATGAAGAGTATGAAGGCGACCCCCCTGCTGGGCTGGTACCGGGCCTTGGCCATTGCGACCGGTGTGGCACTGCTCGTGTTCTGCGGCTTCATGGTCGCGAAGTACGGCTTCGACGCGGCCGAGGACGTGACCACCTACGTCGCGATGCTGCACGGCTACCTCTACATCGGGTACTTCGTGGTCACCTTCCTGCTCGGCCAGAAGCTCAAGTGGCCGCTGGGCCGGATGATCCTCACCCTGGCCGCCGGCTGCATCCCGTTCGCCTCCTTCGTCGCCGAGCGCCGGGTGGTCCGCGAGGCCGTCGAGCAGCTCCCCGCCGGTGGCGCCGCCCGGCAGACCGCCGGCGTCTGATCCACCCGCCGAGCCTCCGAGGGCGCCCCTCCCCGCATGCGGGGAGGGGCGCCCTTCGTTCTCGGGCGCCCCGGGTCGGCGCCGCCCGCGCCCGGGGCGGGGTCTTCGGCGTTCCCCGGCGCGTTCGCCGCCCGGTCGACCGCTGCTCCATCGACAATTAGTAGGACGTCCGAGTAAATTGGCAGGACGTCCTAACAGCTGTGCCGTCCACGTGCCGTGGCGGCCGTACGGAGCGGAGTTCGGGGCCATGGACGCCGAGGAGATCGAGCGCGGGCGGCAGCGCTGGCAGCAGCGGTACGACAGTGCCCGCAAGCGGGACGCGGACTTCACCACCCTCTCCGGCGACGAGGTCGAGCCGGTCTACGGCCCGCCCGCGGGGCAGCCGGTCGAGGGCTTCGAGCGGATCGGCTGGCCGGGCGAGTACCCGTACACCCGAGGGCTGCACGCCACCGGCTACCGGGGGCGGACGTGGACCATCCGCCAGTTCGCCGGCTTCGGCAACGCCGAGCAGACCAACGAGCGCTACCGGATGATCCTGGAGGCGGGCGGCGGCGGCCTCTCGGTCGCCTTCGACATGCCCACCCTGATGGGTTACGACTCCGACGACGCCAAGTCGCTCGGCGAGGTCGGGCACTGCGGTGTCGCGATCGACTCGGCGGCCGACATGGAGGTCCTCTTCAAGGGGATCCCGCTCGGCGAGGTCACCACCTCGATGACGATCAGCGGCCCGGCCGTCCCGATCTTCTGCATGTACCTGGTCGCCGCCGAGCGCCAGGGCGTCGACCCGGCGGTGCTCAACGGCACCCTGCAGACGGACATCTTCAAGGAGTACATCGCGCAGAAGGAGTGGCTCTTCGCGCCCGAGCCGCACCTGCGCCTGATCGGCGACCTGATGGCGTACTGCGCCGAGGGCATCCCGGCGTACAAGCCGCTCTCGGTCTCCGGCTACCACATCCGCGAGGCCGGCTCGACGGCCGCGCAGGAGCTGGCGTACACGCTGGCGGACGGCTTCGCCTACGTCGAGCTGGGCCTGTCCCGGGGGCTGGACGTGGACGTCTTCGCGCCCGGCCTCTCCTTCTTCTTCGACGCGCACCTCGACTTCTTCGAGGAGATCGCCAAGTTCCGTGCCGCGCGCCGGATCTGGGCCCGCTGGATGCGCGACCGCTTCGGTGCCCGGACGGACAAGGCGCAGTGGCTGCGCTTCCACACCCAGACCGCCGGTGTCTCGCTGACCGCCCAGCAGCCGTACAACAACGTGGTCCGCACCGCCGTCGAGGCCCTCTCGGCGGTGCTCGGCGGCACCAACTCGCTGCACACCAACGCCCTGGACGAGACCCTGGCGCTGCCCTCGGAGCAGGCCGCCGAGATCGCCCTGCGCACCCAGCAGGTGCTGATGGAGGAGACCGGCATCACCAACGTGGCCGACCCGCTGGGCGGCTCCTGGTACGTCGAGGCGCTCACCGACCGGATCGAGGAGCAGGCCGAGGCGATCTTCCGGCGGATCCTGGACAAGGGCCGCGAGGACCACGAGATCGGCCCGATCACCTCCGGCATCCTGCGCGGGATCGAGGAGGGCTTCTTCACCGGGGAGATCGCCGAGGCGGCCTTCCAGTACCAGCAGGGGGTCGAGAAGGGCGAGAAGCGGGTCGTCGGGGTCAACTGCCACCCGCGCAGCGTCACCCCCGAGCTGGAGATCCTGCGGGTCAGCCACGAGGTCGAGCGCGAGCAGGTCCGCGTCCTGGCCGAGCGCAAGGCCGGGCGGGACGAGGCGGCGGTGCGGGCCGGGCTGGACGCGATGCTCGCGGCGGCGCGCTCGGGCGCGTCGATGATCCCGCCGATGCTGGACGCGGTGCGGGCCGAGGCGACCCTCGGCGAGATCTGCAACGTGCTGCGCGAGGAGTGGGGCATCTACCGGGAGACCGCCAGCTTCTGAGCCGCCCGCCACATCCTGGCGATGGTGCCGAGAACCGCCCCGCACGCTCTTCGCGCGGGGCGGTTCTCGGTGTTCGTTCAGCCCGCGGCGAGGTGCGGGAACGGGCCGAGCAGCAGATCGGTGAACCGGCTGATCCACCCCGCGGTGATCGGCTCGCCGCTGACCAGCACCCGGTGCTCGACCGTGCCGGCGATGGTGTCGAAGATGATGTCGATCTCCTCGGCGGCCGTCGTCGGGTCGTCGTCGGGGGCGAGTTCGCCGCGCGCCTGGGCGGCGGCCCGGCCCTGCCGGACCAGGCGCTTCTGCGGGTCGACGATCGCCTCCCGGATCCGCCGCCGCAGCTGCCGGTCCCGGGTGCCCTCGGCGAACAGGGCGAGCAGGGCGGCCTGTGTCTCCGGGCGGGCCAGCAGATCGGCGAACTGGGCGACCACGGCCTCGATGTCGGCCCGCAGGCTGCCGAGGTCGGGCATCACCAGCTCGTCGAAGAGGCTGGCGACGGCGTCCACCACCAGCTCGTTCTTGGAGGGCCAGCGGCGGTACAGGGTGGTCTTGGCGACCTTGGCGCGGGCGGCCACGTGACCCATGGTCAGCCCGCCCCAGCCGAGTTCGGCCAGGGCCTCGCGGGTGGCGTCGAGGATGGCGGTGTCGGCGGCCGCGCTGCGCGGGCGCCCCTTGGCCCGGGCGGTGGTGCCGTCGGGGCTCTCCGGGGCCCCGGCGGGGTCTTCACGGCCCGCCGGGCGTGCCGGGGTCACGGGGGACTGGGGGGCCGGCACCGGGCCTCCTTGCGATGTACTGGTAAGTAACATGGGTGGGGCAGGTAACGGTAGCGACTGTTCGCCGTCCGGGTCAGCCGGGGTGTGCGCGAAAGTGGGACAGCTCACGTCCCGGGACGCTCCGATGGGGTTGCGGCGGGGGGCCTCGGTCCAGTTACGCTACGACTCGTAGCGAAAGCAGTGACAACCAGGCGCCGCGACCCCGTGGGACGGGGGCGGCGCGGGTGCGGATGGGGATCCGCGCCGAACGGTTCAGGCTACCGGGGGACGGGTCGTCCACCCCGGAAATCGGCGCCGCGCAGCCCGCGTGGTGCGACTTTCCGGAGGTTGGTGCCCGCCAGCAGCACGGACGGGGGAGGATAGTGCCATGCAGCCACGGAATTCGCGTCTCAACAGCTCCGCTCTGCGCGGTGCGGTCGACCTCGCCGCAGTGAAGGCAGCCGGCGAGGCTGCCCAGAAGGCCGAGCAGGCCAGGGCCGAGCGGGCCCGCCAGGCGGCGGCCGGCATCGCCCCGGACCCGTCCGCGTACCCGCTCGTCATCGATGTCACCGAGGACACCTTCGAGACCGAGGTCGTCCAGCGCTCCACCGAAGTGCCGGTGGTCATCGACTTCTGGGCCGAGTGGTGCGAGCCCTGCAAGCAGCTCAGCCCGATGCTGGAGCGGCTGGCCGAGGAGTACGCGGGCCGGATCGTGCTCGCCAAGATCGACGTCGAGGCCAACCAGCTGCTCACCCAGCAGTTCGGCATCCAGGGCGTTCCGGCCGTGATGGCCGTGGTGGCGGGCCAGCTGGTGCCGCTGTTCCAGGGCGCCGAGAGCGAGCCCAACGTCCGCAAGGTGCTGGACCAGCTGATCCTGGTCGCCGAGCAGCGCTTCGGCGTGGTGGGCGGCGCCGGGGCACCGGCCGAGGCGCCGGGCGAGGCCGGCCCGTACCTGCCGGAGGACCCGGCCCTGGCGGCCGCGCACGAGGCGCTGGACCGGGGGGACCTCGGCGGCGCCATCCAGGCGTACCAGAACGTGCTGGTCGACGAGCCGGGCAACACCGAGGCCAAGCTCGGCCTGGCCCAGGCGGAGCTGCTGCGCCGGGTGGAGGGGCTGGACCTGGCGACGGTCCGCGCGGCGGCCGCGGCCGACCCGAAGGACGTCGGGGCCCAGCTGAAGGCGGCCGACCTGGACCTGGTGGGCGGTCATGTCGAGGACGCCTTCGGGCGCCTGGTGGCCACCGTCGGGCGGACCTTCGGCGAGGACCGGGACACCGTCCGGCTCCGGCTGCTGGAGCTGTTCGAGGTGATCGGCAGCGAGGACCCGAGGGTGACGGCGGCGCGCGGCGCCCTGGCCCGCGTCCTGTTCTGAGGGCCCTCGCCGGGCTCCTTCCCGACCCCTTCCTGGCACGGCGGATGACCTGCGGTGTCGCTGGCGATTTGGCGACAATCCGGTCATCGTGTCAGAGGTTTACCAAATCTTGACAACACCCGTGGACGGTCACTTCAGGTGACCGTCCACGGGTGTTTCGCTGGTGTTTCCGGCGGATTTCGTCCTCACGGTTCCTTCAATTCATCACTCTGGGTGTGCGGGTGGCCAATTCCATGATCGCCGCCATCGGATGTTGGATTACCCGTCAGTAATGAACCCCTTGTGCTTCGCCCGGGATTCGAGCAGCATCGGCGACGCCCGGTCCCAGACTCCAACCCCCGACGATCCGGTCGGCGGGCGGAGCGAGGGATCCCCACCGGGTGAGCCGTCGGCCCCGGCCGACGGTGGGAGGGCAGGGGGGTATCCGCGGTCCCACGGCGGTTCCTGTCCTTCGATCCGGCCGCGCGGCCCGCGCGGTCGCTGGTTGTCGCTCGGGGGTGATCGCCGATGTCGTCGGTCCTGCCCGCCGCCCCGCAGGGGTGGTCGGTGAAGGGACGGGAGTGCCGCTGTGTGCCGGCCGCTCCCGCGTCCGACGGCACCCATGGCGCTCTCCGCTACCGAGGACGTAGCTCTCTCCCATCCCAGGCCCCCACCGGTGCGGGACGCACCGCCGGGGAGCCGGAGATGTACGTCCTAGAAGGAGGACTCGCATGTCCCAGACCTACGGCAAGACCCGCTGGAAGCGCTTCGCCCTCGTGATGGTGCCCAGCCTCGCGGCCACCGCCGCGGTGGGCGTCGCGCTGGCGAACAACGCGCTGGCGGCTTCGTTCAGCGTCTCCGGCCAGAACTTCAAGGTCTCCACCCAGGAGCTGCACGGCACGAACTTCGCGCAGTTCGGCTCGATCGACGCCGAGTCCAACGGCACGCCGCACCCGGTCGCCGTCTCGGCCTTCGACGAGGCCCGGATCAAGGGCCTGTGCCAGTCGGTGGTGACGGACCCGAACATCATCCCCGGCCTGCCGTGGAAGCTGCCGAAGATCACCCTGCGTCTTGAGGCCGGCAACAGCGAGGACCCGGAGAAGCAGGTCAGCGCCAAGAACCTGCTGATCGACCTCGACCAGCTCAACGCGGACGCCACCTTCACCAACATCAACATCGGCCAGGACGCCTCCACCCTGAAGGGCACCGCCACCCAGGGCTGGAAGTCCCGGCTCGGCACCGGCCTGCCCTCCGGCGGCACCGGCTTCGCCCAGGCCGCCGACAAGGCCGACCTGTCGAACGTGCAGCAGACCGCCTGGGCCACCTCGGCCGGCACCTTCAAGCTCCAGGGCCTGAAGCTCGCGCTGCACACCGACGGCGGGCACGAGTGCTTCTAGGCCGTTGACCGGCGGCGGGCCCCCGGCCCGCCGCCGACCGCGGTACCCGGGGGGCCGGGGCGGTGCGCGCGCCGCTCCCGGTCCTCCACCTCCCGTTTTTCGCCTCGTTCACACCATCGAGGAGCTGCACCGTGTCCAGCGCCCTTGCCGAGTTCCGGCCCGCCGAGCACGAGAACCCCGCCCAGTGGGTGCGTCGGGTGTTCCGTACCTTCCGCCGGTCCCGGCCGTTCTACGGCGGCCTGCTGGCCATGATCGCCGGCGTTCCGATCATGTACTTCCCTTACGCCAAGCTGTCGTTGAGCGGCATGACCGTGCAGATGGCCACCACCGGCGGCGCCGGGTCGCTGATCATCGGCGTCCTGCTGATCGTGCTGGGGCTGACCGCCTGGTTCCAGCCGGCCGTCCGGTTCTTCGCGGGTGTCGCCACCACCCTGCTCACCCTGGTCTCGGTCCCGGTCTCCAACCTCTCCGGGTTCGGGCTGTCGCTGCTGCCGGGTCTGATCGGCGGCGGGCTGATGCTCGCCTGGGCGCCGAACCCGCCGGAGGCGGTCGGGGCGGTCGAGGCCGGCACCGCCGAGTCGACGGCCACCGAGCCCACCGCGCAGACGGCCACCACCGACACCGACACCGTTGCCACCACCGCCGCCGCCGAACCCGCCACCGCGCCGCTGCCGGTCGTCCCCGCGCAGGCCGAGCCGACGGCCCCGACGGCCGCCGACGTTCCGCCGCAGCAGACCGGTGAGCCGAAGGAGGCACGGTGAGCGCGCCGCAGGAGCCGCAGGGCGGCCCGGGTCTGCCGGAGCAGCGCTCCGCACGGCACGCGGCGCCCCGCACGCCCGTCCGGGTCCGGCTCAGAGGCCGCGCGCTGGCGATGGCCGCGGTGCCGACCGCACTGCTGATGGCCGCCGCCTACACACCGAACGCCGCGATCGCCGAGACCTCCGCCGGCAAGCCGTGCGCCACGGCGCCCGACGTCGCCCCGCAGTCGCCGAAGGTGGCGGAGACGCCCGTTCCCAAGAGCGAGCTGCCCCCGCCGCTGCCGGGCCCGTCCGTGCCGCTGCCCGCCACCACGACGGCAGCGCCGACGGCCGCACCGACGAGCGGTCCGACGAGCACGCCCGCGACGGCTCCCACGACGGCTCCCACGGCGCCGACCACGCCCACGGCGCCCGCGTCGACGCCCGTCTCGGGCACCCCCGTCCGGTCCGCGACCACCGGCGGCTCCGGCGGGGTCGTCCAGGCCGGGCTGATCGACGACATCGTCGGCGGCATCACCAACCTGATCCACCCGAGCGGTTCACCGAGCCCGTCGGCCTCCGCGACCACCGCGAGCCCGGCGCCGTCGACACCTGCCGCGCCCGCCGCGGGCAACCGCGCGGTGGCCCCGGCCGCTCCGGCCGCGGGCACCCAGTCGCCCGCCGCGCCCGTGCCCGCGCAGCCGTCCTCCGCCACGACGCCGCCGGCCGTTCCGTCGGGTGCGCAGAGCCCGTCCGCCGCCACGACCCCGAGCGGCAAGGCGGGCGGCACCGCCAAGCCGTCCGCGGGTGCCAAGACCGGCGGTCCGGCCACCCCGTCCGCCTCGTCCTCGCCGTCCGCCTCGTCCTCGCCGAGCGCCGACCCGAACTGCCTGGTCCCGATGAAGGGCCTGGCCGCCGGCGCGAAGCCGGACAACCCGATCCTCGTCCCGGACCAGAACTGGACCCTGCAGACCAGCCGGCTGACCCTGAACCACGCCGTGCTGATGGGAGTGGTCGACGTCCAGACGCCGACCACCACCAAGCGGGTGCTGAAGTTCGTGGTCGAGAGCGTGGACATCGAGAACCTCGACATGTCGACGCTGGAGGGCAACGGCAAGACCTTCCACGTCAAGGGCGCGCCGGGTTCGGTCTCCACCATGCGCCAGGGCCCGGTCACCATGTACGTGGAGAAGCTCTCCGGCCACCTGTCCCAGGTGCTCGGCATCCCGATCCCGATCGACCTCGGCGAGCTCACCCTCACCCCCGACGGTCCGCTGCCGCAGTGGCTGTACGACCTGATCGGCAAGCTGGAGATCCCGCTCTGGATGCAGATGACCGGTGTCACCGCGATCCAGTCCGGCCAGTTCGGCGGCACGCTGAAGATCCCCGGGATGCAGCTCTTCAACGACGACAAGCCCTACGTCGGCAACAAGTAGGCCGATGCCGTGAAACGCCCGTGGGGCGGCCCCTCCGTCGAGGAGGGGCCGCCCCACGGGCGTTCGGGGGAGCCGGTGTCACTCGCTCCGGGTGCCCAGGTGGTGCACCTGGACCATGTTGGTGTTGCCGGGGACGCCGGGGGGCGAGCCGGCGGTGACGATGACGGTGTCGCCCTGGTCCAGCTGGCCGATCTTGAGCAGCTCGCGGTCGACCTGGGCCACCATCTCGTCGGTGGAGCCGACCTGCTCGGTGACGTGCGCCTCGACGCCCCAGCTCAGCGAGAGCTGGTTGCGGGTGGCGTTGTCCGGGGTGAACGCGATCACCGGGATCGGCGAGCGGTAGCGGGAGAGCCGGCGCGCGGTGTCACCGGACTTGGTGAACGCGACCAGCGCCTTGCCGTTGAGGAAGTCGCCCAGCTCGCACGCGGCGCGGGCGATCGAGCCGCCCTGGGTGCGCGGCTTGCGGCCCGGGTTCAGCGGCTGGAGGCCCTGCGAGAGCAGCTCCTCCTCGGCCTTCTCGGCGATCCGGCTCATGGTGCGGACCGTCTCGACCGGGTACTTGCCGACGCTGGACTCGGCGGACAGCATGACCGCGTCGGTGCCGTCCAGGATCGCGTTGGCGACGTCGGAGACCTCGGCGCGGGTCGGGCGCGAGGCGTGGATCATCGACTCCATCATCTGGGTCGCGACGATCACCGGCTTGGCGTTCCGGCGGGCCAGCGTGATCAGGCGCTTCTGGACCAGCGGCACCCGCTCCAGCGGGTACTCGACGGCCAGGTCGCCGCGGGCGACCATGATGGCGTCGAAGGCGAGGACGATCTCCTCCATGGCCTCGACGGCCTGCGGCTTCTCGATCTTGGCGATGACCGGCACCCGGATGCCGACCGCGTCCATGACCTCGTGGACGTCCTTGATGTCGGCCGCGTTGCGGACGAAGGAGAGGGCGACCATGTCGACGCCCAGCTCCAGCGCGAAGCGCAGGTCGTCCTTGTCCTTCTCGGACAGGGCGGGCACGTTCACGGCCGCACCGGGCAGGTTGATGCCCTTGTTGTTCGAGAGCACGCCGCCCTCGACGACCACGGTCTTCACCTGCGGGCCGTCGACGCTGACGACCTCCAGGGCGATGACGCCGTCGTTGATCAGGATCGGGTCGCCGGGCTTCACGTCGCCGGGCAGGCCCTTGTAGGTGGTCCCGCAGATGTGCTGGTCGCCGGGGACGTCCTCGGTGGTGATGATGAACTCGTCACCGTTGTCGACGGTCACCGGACCGTTGGCGAAGGTGGCCAGGCGGATCTTGGGCCCCTGGAGGTCGGCAAGGACGCCGATGGCCTTGCCGGTGTCCTCCGAGACCTGGCGGACCTTTCGGTACCGCTCCTCGTGGTCCGCGTGGGTGCCGTGGCTCATGTTCAGTCGGGCGACGTTCATGCCCGCCTCGACGATGGCCTTCAGCTGTTCGTAGGAGTCCGTGGCCGGACCCAGGGTGCAGACAATTTTCGCTCGGCGCATATGGATCAGTCTATCCGTTCGTGTTATAGGTGCATTCGGCACGAAGCGTGAGGAATCGCCGACGAAGGATTCCGAGGAGCGAGACGACGGTGGGTCAGCCCCCGGACTGCCGGTGCACCAGGGCGAAGGCCTGTCGCGCGATCTCCAGTTCCTCGTCGGTGGGCACCACGGCGACCGCGACCCGGCCGTACGCGGGCGAGATGATCCGGGCCTCGCCGGAGCGCACCGAGTTCAGCTCGGGGTCCACCGCGATGCCCAGCTCCTCCAGCCCGGCCGTGGCCGCGGCCCGCACCGGAGCCGCATTCTCGCCGACGCCGGCCGTGAACGCGATGGCGTCGACCCGGCCGAGCACCGCGTAGTAGCCGCCGATGTACTTGCGCAGCCGGTGGACGTAGGCGTCGAACGCCAGCCGGGCGTCCGCGTCCCCCTCCTCGGCCCGCCGCATGATCTCGCGCATGTCGTTGTCGCCGCACAGCCCCAGCAGCCCGCTGCGGCGGTTGAGCAGGTCGTCGATCTCGTCGATCGAGAGCCCGCCGACCCGGTGCAGGTGGAACACCACGCCCGCGTCGATATCACCCGAACGAGTGCCCATCACCAGGCCCTCCAGGGGCGTCAGGCCCATCGAGGTGTCCACGCAGCGGCCACCGGCGACCGCCGAGGCGGAGGCGCCGTTGCCCAGGTGCAGCACGATCACGTTCACCTCGGCCGGGTCCTTGCCGAGCAGCCGGGCGGTGGCCCGCGAGACGTACTGGTGCGAGGTGCCGTGGAAGCCGTAGCGGCGCACCCGGTGCTCGTCCGCGACCGCCTTGTCCACGGCGTACCGGGCCGCGTACTCCGGCATCGAGGCGTGGAAGGCGGTGTCGAAGACGGCGACCTGCGGCAGGTCCGGGCGCAGCGCGCGGGCCACCTCGATGCCGGTGATGTTGGCCGGGTTGTGCAGCGGGGCGACCGGGATCAGCCGGCGGATCTCCCTGAGGACGTCGTCGGTGATCACGGTCGGCTCGGTGAAGCGGAGCCCGCCGTGGACCACCCGGTGGCCGATCGCGGCCAGCTCGGGGGAGTCCAGCCCGATGCCGTCCGCGGCGAGCTCCTCGGCGACGGCCTTCAGGGCGGCGGAGTGGTCGGGGAAGACCTGGAGCGCCTCGCGCTTCTCGCCGGAGCGCGCGGTGTGCACCAGCCGGCCGTTCGCCTCGCCGATCCGCTCGACCAGGCCGGAGGCCAGTCGGGCGCCGTCCAGCATGTCGATGAGCTGGTACTTCACCGACGAGGAGCCGGCGTTCAGGACCAGGACGCGGGTGCCTTCACTCATGCCCGGACTCCTTCGGTGCGGTCCTGCGACGGGGCGGCGGGGGCGGCCTGTGCGCGGCCGTGCTCCTGCGACTGGATGGCGGTGATCGCGACGGTGTTGACGATGTCCTCGACCAGCGCGCCGCGGGAGAGGTCGTTGACGGGCTTGCGCAGCCCCTGCAGGACCGGGCCGACCGCCACCGCGCCGGCCGAGCGCTGGACCGCCTTGTAGGTGTTGTTGCCGGTGTTGAGGTCCGGGAAGATCAGCACGGTGGCCCGGCCGGCCACCGGTGAGCCCGGCAGCTTGGTGGCCGCGACATGGGCGTCCACCGCCGCGTCGTACTGGATCGGGCCCTCGACCAGGATGTCCGGTCGCAGTGCGCGGACCAGCTCGGTGGCCTTGCGGACCTTGTCGACGTCGGCGCCGGAGCCGGAGGTGCCGGTGGAGTAGGAGAGCATCGCGACCCGGGGCTCGACGCCGAACTGGGCGGCGGTGGCGGCGGACTGGATGGCGATGTCGGCCAGCTGCTGGGCGTCCGGGTCGGGGTTGACCGCGCAGTCGCCGTAGACCAGCACCTTGTCGGCCAGGCACATGAAGAAGACCGAGGAGACGATCGCGGCGCCCGGCGCGGTCTTGATCACCTCGAAGGCGGGCCGGATGGTGGCGGCCGTGGAGTGCACCGCGCCGGAGACCATGCCGTCGGCGATGCCCTCCTGGACCATCAGGGTGCCGAAGTAGCTGACGTCGGTGACGACGTCCAGCGCCAGCTCGACGGTCATGCCCTTGTGGGCGCGCAGCCTCGCGTACAGCTCGGCGAACTGCCGGCGCAGCGGGCTGGTGGCCGGGTCGACGATCCGGACCTGGACCCGGTCGGCCGTCGGGTCGTCCTGGGGGAGGTCGATGCCGAGGGCGGCGGCCTTGCGACGCACCGCGTCGACGTCGCCGAGCAGGGTGAGGTCGCAGATGTTTCGGCGGAGCAGGACTTCGGCCGCGCGCAGCACCCGGTCCTCGGTGCCCTCGGGGAGGACGACGTGCCGCCGCGCGGCCCGGGCCCGCTCCAGCAGCGCGTGCTCGAACATCATCGGGGTGACCCGCTCGGTCCGGCCGACCTCGATGCGGGTGGTCAACTCGGCCGTGTCCACGTGGAGTTCGAAAAGGCCGAGGGCTATCTCGGCCTTCCGCGGGCTGGCTGCGGAGAGCTTGCCCTCCAGGTGGGTGAGGGCGGCGGCGGTGATCCAGCTGCCCTCGGGGACGACCGCGACCGGGGTGCCGGGGGCCAGTCGGGCGGCCAGCGCCATCACGTTCGGGCCGGGGTGCTGGCCGAGCGTCAGCAGCACGCCGGCGATCGGCGGGGCGCCCGCGGCGTGCGCGGCCAGCGAGCCGATAACCAGGTCGGCGCGGTCCCCGGGGGTGACCACCAGGGCGCCCTCGGTCAGCGCGTCCAGGAAGGTCGGCAGCATGGCGCCGCCGAAGACGAAGCCGCGGACGTCCCGGGCCAGGCCGGCCGCGTCGCCGATCAGGACCTCGGCGCCGGTGGCCTCGACCAGCTGGGCGACGGTCGGCGCGGCCAGCGCCGGCTCCTCCGGGATGACGTAGGCGGGGATCGGCAGCTTCTCGGTGAGCGTGCGCTGGATCCGCTGCTTGGCACCGGGGGCGACCCGGTTGGCGACCATCGCCAGGGTCTCGCAGCCGAGGTCGGTGTAGGCGCGGTGGGCGTTGCGGACCTCGGCGATCACGGCCGCCGGGTCCTCCGAGTGGCCGCCGACCACCGGCAGCACCGCGGCGCCGAACTCGTTGGCGAGCCGGGCGTTGAAGGCCAGCTCGTCGGGGATGTTGGTGTCCGCGAAGTCGGTGCCGAGCACCAGCACCGCCTGGCAGCGCCGCTCCAGCGCCCGGAACCGGTCGACGAGGGTGGAGACCAGCTCGTCCTGGCCCTGGGCGGCCTGCAGGGCGGCCGCCTCCTCGTAGGTGAGGCCGTAGAGCTCGGCGGCCGGCAGGTCGACCCGGTAGCGGGTGCGCAGCAGCTCGACGACGTGGTCGGAGCCGCGCTCTCCGGGCGCGTGGGCGTGCACCAGGGGCCGGAACACCCCGACCCGGTCCACCTGGCGGGTGAGCAGTTCCATGACCCCGAGCTCGACGGCCTGCCGGCCGTCCCCCCGGTCGATCCCGGTCACGTACACGCTGCGCGCCACGGCGGCTTTCTCCGTCCCGTTGTCTCAGAGAGTGGTCATATCGACCATACCTTCGCACTGCGAACGCCCGTCCGCGAGCAGGGCGGCCCGCCCGGGGCAAGGGACGAAGGTCACGCCGGGCGGGGTCGGTGCACAGGGCCTAGCCTGCGCGCTCGGAACCGGACAGCTCCACCGAGGCCCCGAGCGGGCTCTCGCTGACCCAGGCCTCGGACAGACGCGTGTCCACCAGCCAGCCGTGCGGGCGCAGAAGGCTGTTGCCGGGCCCCGGGCGCCAGCCGTCGGCGGCGAGGTGCCCGCGCAGGCGGGCGGTCACTTCGGCGGGTGGCAGGCCGGTGGTGCTGACGATCGTGAGGGTGCGGGAGCAGAAGTTGGAGCCGCAGTAGCCCTCGGTGCCGCTCAGGGCGGTCAGCCCGGCCGGCAGCGACAGCTCCTCGGCCCTCGGGAGGAAGGAGTCGTAGCCGAGGGCCTGGTAGCCGAGGCCGATGACGACCCCGATCAGGGCATGGGTGGCGACGGCGACGGCCGAGCCGACGGCGCGGTGGTCGGTCTCCTTCTTCGGCCGGGGGCCGCGCAACCGCCGCTCGGCCAGCCCGCCGACCAGGAGCACCAGGCCGCACGCGAGCGGGTAGCCGGCCTCGATCTCGGCGGTGGCGCGGGTGAAGTACCACTCGTCCTCCAGCCCGATGAGCGCGACGGCCAGGCCGGTCAGCACGGTGAAGACGGTCACCCCGACCACCCGGGTGCGGACCACGAAGGCCCAGCAGGCCGTGGGCAGCAGTGCGTAGAGCAGCCCCAGAACCATGAGCACGAGCAAGCCCCCCGCCTGCTGACGATCAGTGTCAGGCGGGGAGCCTAGGGGCGGCGGTGGTCGGACGCAACGGTTCGACCACCGCCGCGGCCCGCTCAGGCCGGGCGGAGCCAGAGGGTGGCGAGCGGAGGGAGGACGAGTTCGGCGCTGCGGGGCTGGTCGTTCCAGGCGACGGGCTCGGCCTTCACCGGGTGGGAGTTGCCGATGCCGGCGCCGCCGTAGGTCTCGGCGTCGGTGTTCAGCACCTCCTCCCAGAGCTGCTCGCGGCCGTCGAGGGCGGGCAGCCCGACCCGGTGGCCGTGCCGGACGACGGGGGAGAAGTTGCAGACGGCGACCAGCGGGGTGCCGTCGGCGGCGTACCGGACGAAGGAGAGCAGGTTGTCCTCGGCCGCGCCGCCGTCCAGCCAGCGGAAGCCGTCCGGGGTGGTGTCCTGCTCCCAGAGCGCGGGGGCGTCGAGGTAGTGGCGGTTGAGGTCGCGGACCAGGCGGCGCACTCCGAGGTGCTCCGGGGCGGCCGGCCACGCCTGCTCGTCGAGCACCCACCACTGCGGGCCCTGCTCGTGGTCCCACTCCGCGCCCTGGGCGAACTCCTGTCCCATGAAGAGGAGTTGCTTGCCTGGGTGGGCCCACATGAAGCCCAGGTACGCCCGGTGGTTGGCGCGCTGCTGCCACCAGTCGCCGGGCATCTTGGAGACCAGCGCCTGCTTGCCGTGCACCACCTCGTCGTGCGAGATCGGCAGGACGTAGTTCTCGGAGTAGGCGTACACCATCGAGAAGGTGATCTCGTTGTGGTGGTACTTGCGGTGCACCGGCTCCTTGGACATGTAGACCAGCGAGTCGTGCATCCACCCCATGTTCCACTTCAGGCCGAAGCCCAGGCCGCCGCCGTCGGTGGGCCGGGTGACGCCGTCCCAGGCGGTGGACTCCTCGGCGATGGTGACCACGCCGGGGCAGCGCCGGTAGACGGTGGCGTTCATCTCCTGCAGGAAGGCGGCCGCGTCCAGGTTCTCCCGGCCGCCGTGCTGGTTGGGCGTCCAGGCGCCGCCCTCGCGGGAGTAGTCGAGGTAGAGCATCGAGGCGACGGCGTCCACCCGCAGGCCGTCGATGTGGAACTCCTCGCACCAGTACACCGCGTTGGCGACCAGGAAGTTGCGCACCTCGGTCCGGCCGTAGTCGAACTCCAGGGTGCCCCAGTCGGGGTGCTCGGCGCGCAGCGGGTCGGCCGGCTCGTACAGCGGCTCGCCGTCGAAGCGGGCGAGGGCGAAGTCGTCCTTGGGGAAGTGCGCGGGCACCCAGTCGACGATCACCCCGATGCCGTGCCGGTGCAGGGTGTCGACCAGGTGGCGGAAGTCGTCCGGGCTGCCGAGTCGGGCGGTGGGGGCGTAGTAACCGGACACCTGGTAGCCCCAGGAGCCGCCGAACGGGTGCTCCATCACCGGCATGAACTCCACATGGGTGAAGTTCAACTCCTTGAGGTACTTGGGGAGTTCGTCGGCGATCGCCCGGTAGGTGGTGAGGTCGGGCCGCCAGGACGGCAGGTGCAGCTCGTAGACCGACATCGGCGACCGGTGGTGCGCGGCGCGGGCCCGGCGGGCCATCCAGTCGCCGTCCTGCCAGCGGTAGGCGGAGGAGGTGACGACCGAGGCGGTGCCCGGCGGGCACTGCGCGGCCCGGGCCAGCGGGTCGGCCTTGTCGAGCACCCAGCCCTGCCGGGTGTGGATCTCGTACTTGTACTGGGTGCCCTCGGCCAGGTCCGGCACGAACAGCTCCCAGACCCCGGACGAGCCGAGCGAGCGCATCGGGTACGCGGTGCCGTCCCAGTGGTTGAAGTCCCCGATCAGCCGGACGCCCACCGCGTTCGGCGCCCAGACCGCGAAGGCGGTGCCGGACACCCCGTCGACGGTGCGCACGTGCGAGCCGAGCGCCTGCCAGAGCTGCTCGTGCCGGCCCTCGGAGATCAGGTGGAGGTCCAGCTCGCCGAGGGTGGGCGCGGTGCGGTAGCCGTCGTGCTGCCGCAGCGGCTCGCCGCCGGGGTAGGTCACCAGCAGCCGGTACTCGGGCACCACGGCGGCGGCCAGCAGTCCGGTGAAGAGGCCGTTCTGCTGATGGGTGAGCTCGGCCGGGCCGTGCGCGGTCTCCACCACCACCCGCTCGGCGAAGGGGCGCAGCACCCGGATCGCGGTGCCGCCGTGCACCGGGTGGGCGCCGAGCAGGCCGTGCGGGTCGTGGTGCAGGCCGGCGACCAGCCGGTCCACCTCGGCCGGCGGCAGTGGCGCCTCGGGCAGCCGCAGCGCTCCGGACGGGACGGCGGCCGGGCCGTCGGGGGCGGTGTCGGGGGCGGCGTCGGACGCCGGGGGGCGTGGTTCGGCCCGCCGGGCCGCCGCCGAGGGCTCGCGCTGGGGGGAGTCCGGGCCCGCCAGGAAGGTGGCAGGCACGGTACGGGTGGTGCGGCCGGGCGGGTCGAGCGGCGTCACGGCGTGGTCCTCCTGCGGAATCGGGGTGGCCGGGGGCGTCGGGGGCGGGGGCGGGCGTTCTCCGGTGGCGGGCGCGGGTCGGTCGGTGGGCCGTCAGACGGTCAGGGCCAGCCGGTTGATCGCGGCCAGCGGGATCGGCAGCCAGCCGGGCCGGTGGCGGGCCTCGTAGACCACCTCGTACACCGCCTTGTCGATCTCCAGGGCGCGCATCAGTTCGGGCGAGGCGGCCGGGTCGGTGCCGCCGCCGGCGGTGTAGCCGGCGCAGAAGGCGGTGCGGTTGCGCTGCGCCCAGGCGGCGGCGAGGTGGGCCAGTTCGGGGTCGGGCGGCGCGCCGGCCAGCAGGTGGGCGGCCGCGTAGTCGAAGGAGCGGAGCATCGCGGCGACGTCCCGCAGCGCGGTCTGCGGTTCGCGCCGCTCGGCGACGGACTTGGCCGGCTCGCCCTCGAAGTCCAGCAGCACCCAGCCGTGCGGGGTGCGCATGGCCTGTCCGAGGTGGAGGTCGCCGTGGATCCGCTGGACCGGCATGCCGTCCGGGTGGGCGTCGGCGAGCTGCTGGAAGGCGGTGCGCAGGGCGGCCCGGTAGCGGAGCAGCCCGGGTACGGCGGCCACCGCGCTGTCGAGGCGGTCGGCCATCGCGGTGGCCAGCTGCCGGGTCTGGGTGCGGTCCAGCCGGGCGACCGGCATCGAGCGGGCCAGCACCCGGTGGACCTCGGCGGTGGCGCGACCGAGCCGGTGCGCCTCGATCGCGAAGTTGCCGGGGGACGGGTCGCCCTTGAGCCGGCCGACCTGGTCCAGTGCCAGCTCCCAGCCGTCCTCGGCCTCCGGCAGGTAGCGCTGGAGCAGTCCGAGGGTGGCCGGCTCGGCGCGTTCCAGCCGACTCTCGAACCAGGCCGCGACCCGGGGGATCCGGGTGGAGCCGGCCCGGGAGAGCGCCAGCGAGAGCTCCAGGTCGGGGTTGGTGCCGGGGTGGATGCGGCGGAACAGCTTGAGGATGTAGGAGGTGCCGTAGATGACCGAGCTGTTGGACTGCTCGGCGGTGGAGGCGCGCCCCGGGAGGTTGGTGGGCAGCCCGGAGCCGGGGGTGCGGCGGAAGGACAGCGAGCCGAACCGGTCGCCGGTGGCGAGGTGCTCCAGCAGCCGCCCGGTGAGTTCGGGGTCGTGCACCG
Source organism: Kitasatospora sp. NPDC058218 (assembly GCF_042882445.1). NCBI lineage: Bacteria > Bacillati > Actinomycetota > Actinomycetes > Kitasatosporales > Streptomycetaceae > Kitasatospora > Kitasatospora sp. NPDC058218. Next base: position 113,577 of record NZ_JBHVWC010000008.1, read on the forward strand.
CGTCGTAGAGCGCCGCGCCGTCATACGGGCCCTGGTTGAGCCGGCCGAGGACGGCGGTCGGCTCGATGTCGGCCGGCCCCTCCGAACGGATGCCGAGCAGCAGCTGGTAGATGTCGCCGTGGGGCGCGCCGGCGGTGGTGGCGTGCTCGACCCGCAGCAGCAGGTGCAGCAGGGCCGGGTCGCCGACCTGGAGCGGGGTGCCGACCACGGGGGTGAGGCCGGTGATGGGCCGTCCCTTGCCGGCGTACCAGCGCTGGGTGGGGAGCCACTCGGCGATCAGCGGCAGGGCCGCCTGGACGAGTTCGCTGACCCCCAGGGCGGTTCTCCGGGCCGCGGCGCCGCGGGTGCCCACCGGCGCGGAGCCGGCGGGGGTGTCGCGGTGCACATCGGCTTGAGAACGGGAGGTTTCGGACATGACTCCCTTTCCCCGGAAGCGGGCGGACTGCCCGACGGGTCTGGCCGGGTCCGTCAGTCTTCCGGATTTCGGCGGCGCGGCGGCGACGGCACGCGAGCGGGGCTCAGGTGTCACGCCTTCGTGTGGGTGGCCGTTGGGCTGTTCTCCGTACGCGGTGGTGCAGAGACCTCCGGGGGCGCGGGGTGTTCAACTCTCGCGCCCCCGGAGGGTTTGGTGAGGCGGGTGCTCCTGACGGATCGTTACTTCGATCGCCTGGTGCCGCTCAGGCGCGGGGGCTGCCGGAGCTGGAACCAGTAGAAGCCGTGTCCGGCGAGGGTGAGCAGGTACGGCCACTCACCGATCGAGGGGAAGCGCACCCCGCCGATCAGCTCGATCGGGTACCGCCCCCCGTACTGCCGCAGGTCGAGTTCGGTCGGCTGTGCGAACCGCGAGAAGTTGTTCACGCACATGACCAGGTCGCCCTCGTGCTCGCGCACGAAGGCCAGGACCGCGGGATTGCTGGAGGGCAGTTCGGTGTACGTGCCGAGGCCGAATGCCGAGTTGAGCTTGCGGATCTCGATCATGCGACGCGTCCAGTGCAGCAGTGAACTCGAACTGCTCTGCTGCGCCTCGACGTTGGTCACCTGGTAGCCGTACACCGGATCCATGATGGGCGGCAGACTGAGCCTGCCCGGGTCGGCGGACGAGAAACCCGCGTTGCGGTCCGGGGTCCACTGCATCGGCGTGCGCACGCCGTCCCGGTCGCCCAGCCAGATGTTGTCGCCCATGCCGATCTCGTCCCCGTAGTAGAGCACCGGGGAGCCCGGCAGGGAGAGCAGCAGGGCGGTGAACAGTTCGATCTGGTTGCGGTCGTTCTCCAGCAGCGGGGCGAGCCGGCGGCGGATGCCCACGTTGGCGCGCATCCGGGGGTCCTTGGCGTACTCCGCGTACATGTAGTCGCGCTCCTCGTCGGTGACCATCTCCAGGGTCAGCTCGTCGTGGTTGCGCAGGAAGATGCCCCACTGGCACCCGTGCGGGATGCGCGGGGTCTTGGCGAGGATCTCCGACACCGGGTAGCGGGACTCCCGGCGGACCGCCATGAAGATGCGCGGCATCACCGGGAAGTGGAACGCCATGTGGCACTCGTCGCCGCCGGAGGCGAAGTCGCCGAAGTAGTCGACGACGTCCTCCGGCCACTGGTTGGCCTCGGCGAGCAGCACGGTGTCGGGGTAGTTGGCGTCGATCTCCTTGCGGACCCGCTGGAGGAACTCGTGCGTCTCCGGCAGGTTCTCGCAGTTGGTGCCCTCGCGGGCGAACAGGTACGGCACGGCGTCCAGCCGGAAGCCGTCGATGCCGAGGTCGAGCCAGAACCGCAGCCCGGCGATCATCTCGTCCTGGACCCGGGGGTTGTCGTAGTTGAGGTCCGGCTGGTGGGAGAAGAAGCGGTGCCAGAAGTACTGCTTGCGCACCGGGTCGTAGGTCCAGTTGGAGGTCTCGGTGTCGACGAAGATGATCCGGGCGTCCGGGTACTGCTTGTCGTCGTCGGCCCACATGTAGAAGTCGCCGTACGGGCCGTCCGGGTCCTCCCGGGAGGCCTGGAACCAGGGGTGCTGGTCACTGGTGTGGTTCATGACGAAGTCGATGACCACGCGCATGCCGCGGGCGTGCGCGGCGTCCACGAACTCCATGAAGTCGGCGAGGTCGCCGAACTCCGGCAGGACCGACTTGTAGTCCGCGACGTCGTACCCGCCGTCGCGCAGCGGCGAGGCGAAGAACGGCGGCAGCCAGAGGCAGTCGACCCCGAGCCACTGGAGGTAGTCGAGCTTGGACGTGAGCCCCCTGAGATCCCCGATCCCGTCGCCGTTGCTGTCCTGGAAGGACCGCACCAGTACCTCGTAGAAGACCGCACGCTTGAACCACTCCGGGTCCAGGTTCTTCTTCGAGGTCTCGGGGAAGGTGTCGGGAACGGGCTCGTTCACTGTCACGCTGGGTTCCTCCGAACCGTGAGGAGGTGAGCCGGCTCGGCTGAGGGATCGAGCCGGACGTAGTTGTGCCGGCCCCAGGTGTAGGCGGCGCCGGTGAGCTCGTCGTGCACCGCGAACGGGCCGTCCCCGTCGAGGGTGACGGTGGCCTCCTGGACGTGGTGCGGGTCGAGGTTGACGACCGTGACGACGTGGTCGGTCAGGCCGTCGGCCGTGGTGGCCGTCTTGGAGAAGGCGAGCACCTGGTCGTTGTCGGTGGGGTGGAAGCGCAGGCCGCGCAGCTGCTGGAGCGAGGGGTGCCGGCGGCGCAGCCGGTTGAGCACGGTGAGCAGCGGGGCGAGGCTGTCGGCGCGGGTCCAGTCGCGGGGCCGGAGCTCGTACTTCTCGGAGTGCAGGTACTCCTCCGAGCCCGGGTGGGCCGGCTCGTTCTCGTACAGCTCGTAGCCGGCGTAGACGCCGTAGCTGGGGGAGAGGGTGGCGGCCAGCACGGCGCGGATCGCGAACGCGGCCCGGCCGCCGGTCTGCAGGTAGGCGTGCAGGATGTCCGGGGTGTTGGCGAAGAAGTTCGGCCGCATGTAGGCGGCGGCGTCACCGGAGAGCTCGGTGAGGTAATCGGTGAGCTCCTGTTTGGTGGTGCGCCAGGTGAAGTACGTGTACGACTGGTGGAAGCCGATCTTCCCGAGCGTCTGCATCATCGCGGGCCGGGTGAAGGCCTCTGCCAGGAACACGACATCCGGGTCGGTCCGGGCGATGTCGGCCAGCACCTTCTCCCAGAACAGCACCGGCTTGGTGTGCGGGTTGTCGACCCGGAAGATCCGCACGCCGTGGGTCATCCAGAAGCGCAGGACGCGGAGCGTTTCCTTGACGATTCCGTCCATGTCCTGGTCGAAGTTGATCGGATAAATATCCTGGTACTTCTTCGGCGGGTTCTCGGCATAGGCGATGGTGCCGTCGGCGCGGTGGCTGAACCATTCCGGGTGCTTGTTCACCCAGGGGTGGTCCGGCGAACACTGCAGCGCGAAGTCCAGGGCCACCTCCAGGTGCAGCGCCTCGGCCTCGGCGACGAAGTGGTCGAAGTCCTCGATGGTGCCGAGGTCCGGGTGGACGGCGTCGTGGCCGCCCTCCGGCGAGCCGATCGCCCAGGGCGAGCCGACGTCGTGCGGACCGGCCGTCAGGGTGTTGTCCGGGCCCTTGCGGAAGGCTCGCCCGATCGGGTGGACCGGCGGCAGGTAGACCACGTCGAAGCCCATCGCGGCGACGGCGGGCAGCCGCTCGGCGGCGGTGCGCAGGGTGCCCGAGCGCGGCGGCTCGACGCCGGACGGGTCGACCACCGCGCCCTCCGAGCGGGGGAAGAACTCGTACCAGGAGCCGTACAGCGCGCGCTCGCGGTCCACCTGGAGGGGCAGCGGGCGGGAGGCGCTCACCAGTTCGCGCAGCGGGTAGCGGGCCAGCAGGTCGAGCACCTCGGGGGCGAGCGCGGCGGCCAGCCGGGACAGCGGCGGCAGGCCGGTGTCGCGCAGCGCGTCCACCGCGGCCAGGATGTGCGCCCGGCCCTCCTTCTTCGGCACGCCGCCCGCGGCCCGCTCCAGCAGCAGCGCGCCCTCCTCCAGCACCAGCGCGGTGTCGATCCCGGCGGGCAGCTTCACCGCGGCCACCTTGCGCCAGGTGGCGAGCGGGTCGCTCCACGCCTCCACCAGGTAGGACCAGCGGCCGGGCGCGGTCGGGGTGACGTGCGCGCCCCAGCGGTCGGTGCCCTCGGCGAGTTCGCGCATCGGCGTCCACGGGCCGCTGCGGCCGCGCGGGTCGCGCAGGACGACGTTGGCGTTCACCGCGTCGTGGCCCTCGCGGAACACCGTCGCGGTGACCGCGAAGGTCTCGCCGACCACCGCCTTGGCCGGGCGACGGCCGGCGTCGACGAGGGGGCTGACGTCCAGGACGGGGATGCGGCCGATCACGGTGTCGCTCTCTGTCGTCTTGCGGGCGGCGGGCTTGCGGGCGGCGGGTTTGCGGGCGGCGGGCTCGGCGGACGCGCGGGCCGCGGTGCGGGCGGGCGCCCGGCGGGTCGCCGGGGCGGCCTTCGCGGTGGCGGCGGCGCCGGTGGCGGTGACCTCGGCGCCGGTGGCGGCGGTGCGGCGCGTGGTGGTGCGCCTGCGGGGTGCCGCCGGCCGGTTCTCCTCGGCCCCGGGTTGTCGGGCCGGTTCGGTCTGCTCCGTACGGATAGCCCCGGCCTCCCGGGGTCCCGGCATCGCCGCGTCTGTCCGAGTGTCAGAATCCATCCGTCCGGCGGATTCCGCGACCGCTGCGTCGTGGCTGTCGGCCACCGGTGTGGACTGGTCCCGCGTGTCGCCGTGCATGCCAAACTCCTGCCCGAGATCGGCGGCAGCTCCCGCGGGCCGGGGGGGCGGGCCGGGGGAGTACCGGGAGGACTGCTGGGTGGGGAGGACGTGCGACCGGAAGCCTGCCCGCGCCGCCGTCCCCGGCAACCTGCCCAGCTCCCGCCGAGCCCGTGGCGGGGCGCCCGAGAGCCCGCGCGCGTCCCGGCGCACGCCTCTCGGGGCGCGCCCCTGGGTGACCCAACCCACCCGTGAACGAGCAGGCCGAGATCGAGGACACGCATCGGTGCGAGGTGAGCGCCGAATGGGCTAAGGAGGTTGGGAATCGATCAACGCGAAAAGGATTCGGACGTGCTGCTTCAAGGAGGGCGCCACCCGTCGCCGCACTCCCCGCAGCTTCCACGACCTTGGTTCATAGTCGCACCGCCGACAAGACTTTTGCAGCGGTACGACAGTAGTTTCGGGCTTTGTCCGGGGCGGCTCCGCCGGTGGAAATGGATCTGTTCCGCAGTGTTCACGCTTTGGTAGCGCGATCCGCCGGAACGCGCGCCGCGCGCGCCCCCTGTGCAGCCCAATGCGCCGAATGCGATCTCATCAATAGGCCGAACGGAGGCCCAATAGCCCACTTGACGCACCCTCATGACGGGGGCCGGGGCTACGCTTCACGCCGTGAAGGCAATCCGCAGATTCACCGTCCGCACCGTCCTGCCCGAACAACTCCAGCCGTTGCACGAGCTGGCCCTCAACCTGCGCTGGTCCTGGCACCCCGAGACCAGGGACCTCTTCCGGTCCGTGGACCCGGAGGTCTGGGCGGCGACCGGGGAGGATCCGGTGCGCCTGCTGGGCGAGGTCCCGGCCGCCCGGCTCGCCGCGCTCGCCACCGACCGCCGGTTCCTGCGCAGACTCGGCGACCTCGCCGACGACCTGCGGGAGTACCTGGCCGGCCCGCGCTGGTACCAGGCCGCCCAGCACGGCCTCGACCAACCGGCCGGCGGCGCCGCGCAACCCGCCGCCATCGCCTACTTCTCACCCGAGTACGGCATCGCCGCGGCGCTGCCCCAGTACTCCGGCGGGCTCGGCATCCTGGCGGGCGACCACCTCAAGGCGGCCAGCGACCTCGGCGTCCCGCTCATCGGCGTGGGGCTGTTCTACCGGCACGGCTACTTCCGGCAGTCCCTCAACCGGGACGGCTGGCAGCAGGAGCGCTATCCGCTCCTCGACCCGGACGAACTCGCCGTCACGCTGCTCCGGGAGGGTGACGGCGCCCCCTGCCGGATCGACCTCGCGCTGCCCGGCGGCCGCACCCTGGCCGCGCACGTCTGGCGCGCCCAGGTCGGGCGCGTCCCGCTGCTGCTGCTCGACTCCGACATCGAGGCCAACTCGCCCGCCGAGCGCGACGTCACCGACCGCCTGTACGGCGGCGGCAGCGAGCACCGGCTGCTCCAGGAGATGCTGCTCGGCATCGGCGGCGTCCGCGCGGTCCGCGCCTACTGCCGGCTCACCGGGCACCCCGCCCCCGAGGTCTTCCACACCAACGAGGGCCACGCCGGCTTCCTCGGCGTCGAGCGGATCCGCGAGCTGATCGCCGACGGTCCGGCCGAGCCCGGCCTGGACTTCGCCGCCGCCCTGGAGGCCGTCCGGTCCGGCACCCTGTTCACCACCCACACGCCCGTCCCGGCCGGCATCGACCGCTTCGACCGGGAGCTCGTCGCCCGCCACTTCGGCGGCGACGCCGCACTCCCCGGGGTCCCGGCCGACCAGGTGCTCGCACTCGGCGCCGAGACCTGGCGCGGCGGGGACCCGAAACTGTTCAACATGGCCGCGATGGGCCTGCGGCTCGCCCAGCGCGCCAACGGCGTCTCCACCCTGCACGGCGAGGTCAGCCGGTCCATGTTCAACGGGCTCTGGCCGGGCTTCGACGCCGCCGAGGTCCCGATCACCTCGGTCACCAACGGCGTCCACGCGGCGACCTGGATCGACCCGGCGGTCGTCCGGCTCGGTGCCGCCGAGATCGGCGCCGACCGCGCCGAGGACGCCATGACCACCGGCGACGCCAAACGCTGGACCGGTCTGGAGCGGATCGGCAACACCGAGATCTGGGAGCTGCGCCGCAGCCTGCGCGCCCAGCTCGTGGACGAGGCCCGCCACCGGCTGCGCGCCTCCTGGCGCCAGCGCGGCGCCGGCGAGGCCGAGCTCGGCTGGGTCTCCTCGGTGCTCGACCCGGACGTGCTCACCATCGGGTTCGCCCGTCGGGTGCCCTCCTACAAGCGGCTCACCCTGATGCTGCGCGACCAGGAGCGGCTGCGCGGCCTGCTGCTGAACCCCACCCGACCGGTGCAGATCGTGGTCGCCGGCAAGGCCCACCCGGCCGACGACGGTGGCAAGCGGCTGATCCAGCAGATGGTCGCGTTCGCCGACGACCCGGCCGTCCGGCACCGGATCGTCTTCCTGCCGGACTACGACATGGCGATGGCCCGCCACCTCTACCCGGGCTGCGACGTCTGGCTGAACAACCCGCTGCGCCCGCTGGAGGCCTGCGGCACCTCGGGCATGAAGGCCGCGCTGAACGGCTGCCTCAACCTGTCCGTCCTGGACGGCTGGTGGGACGAGTGGTACGACGGCCAGAACGGCTGGGCGATCCCCACCGCCGACGAGAGCGGCGGCGCCCTCGACCCGGAGAGCGGCGAGGCCGAGCGGCGGGACGACATCGAGGCCGCCGCGCTGTACGACCTGATCGAGCACCAGGTGGCCGCCCGGTTCTACGACCGGGGCGCGGACGGGCTGCCGCACCGCTGGATCGCCATGGTCCGGCACACCCTGGTCACCCTCGGGCCCAAGGTGCTGGCCGGGCGGATGGTCCGCGAGTACGTCGAGCGGCTGTACACCCCGGCGGCGCTGGCTCAGCGGGAGCTGGCGGCGGCGGGCCCGGCGGGTGCGGCGAGCGTCGGCGCCGGGTCCGAGCGACCGGAGGCGAGCGGGCGAGTGTCAGTCCCGTACGCGGGGGCGCGTGAGCTGGCCGCCTGGAAGGCCCGGGTGCGGGAGGCCTGGCCGGCCGTCCGGGTCGAGCACGTCGAGGCGGAGTGCCCGGACGAGGCGCAGGAGCTGGGCAGCTCGCTGGCGCTGCGGGTGCAGGTCGCGCTCGGTGCGCTGGAGCCCGGCGACGTCGAGGTGCAGGTGGTCTCCGGGCGGGTGGACGAGTCGGACGGCATCTCGGACGCCTGCCTGCTGGCCCTCAAGCCGGTCGGCGGGCCGGACCTCGACGGGCGCACCCGGTACGAGGGCTCGCTGGAGCTGTGCCGGACCGGCCCGTTCGGCTACACCGTCCGGGTGCTGCCGGCCCATCCGCGGCTGGCCTCGCCGGCCGAGCTGGGCCTGGTGGCCCTGCCGGCCGAGTCGGCGGGGATGGACGCGGGGCTGCTGCGTTGAGAGCGGTGGGGAGGGCCGGTCGGTCCGGCTCTCCCCACCTCCCGGCCGCCCCGCGGGCCCGGAGCATCGGCCGGACAGGCCCTAGCGGACGGCGGCGACCAGGGCGTCGGTGACGGAGCGCCAGGCCACCCCGGCCTCGCGGAACCCGGCCTCGACGAGCCGCGCGGTGTGCCAGTCGGCGGGGTGCGACGCGCCGTCGGCGTGCGAGCCGTAGAGCGCGTTGCGGGCGGCGACCTGCTCGGCGAGCAGCGGGTCGGCCGCGGCCGACGCCCACCACTGGGCCCAGTCGAGGACGCCCTCGGCCTTCTCGCGCTCCTGGCGCCGCTGCTGGAAGGCCTCCGCCGCGGCGGTGAGCAGCGGGATCGACGGCTCGGGGGTGTGGTCGGCGTTGAGGAGGACTCCGCCGGGGCGGACCAGCTCGGCGAGGTCCCCGTAGAGCCGGACGAGGTCGTCGGTGCGCAGCCAGTGCAGGGCGGTGGCGGTCACCACGGCGTCGAACGGGCCGGGCGGGAGCCGGGCGGCCCAGTCCGGATCGGTCAGGTCGGCGGTCACCAGGGTGAACCGGGGGTCGTCGGCGAAGAGGCCGCGGGCGATGGCCATCAGTGCCGGGTCCTGGTCCACGCCGACGCTGACCGCGCCGGGCAGCCGGGCGAGCAGCCGCTCGGTGATGCTGCCGGTGCCGCAGGCCAGGTCGAGGACGCGCGGTTCGGGGCCGGTGGCGGCCTCGACGACGTCGAGCATGGCGCGGAACCGCTCCTCGCGGTCGGGCAGGTACCACTCCTGCTGGCGGTCCCAGCTGCGCTGCCAGTCCTGCCAGTGCGTCCGGTCGGTCACGTTCCGCTCCCTCGGTCGTCGGCGCGGAGCCGGTGAGCCCGGAACCCAATCTAGGCCCTTTCGGTAATGGACGAAAGGGCCTAGAGGCTATTACTGACGGAGGGGTGGTCAGACCAGGCTGTCCCGCCAGGCCTGGTGCAGCTCGGCGAAGCGGCCGGAGCCCTCGATCAGCTCCTGCGGGGTGCCGTCCTCGACGATCCGGCCCTGGTCCATCACCAGGACGCGGTCGGCGATCTCGACGGTGGAGAGCCGGTGGGCGATGATCACGGCCGTCCGCCCGGCCAGCACCGTGCGCATCGCCCGCTGGACGGCCTGCTCACCCGGGACGTCCAGCGAACTGGTCGCCTCGTCCAGGATCAGCACCGCCGGGTCGGCCAGCAGCGCGCGGGCGAAGGCGACCAGCTGGCGCTGGCCGGCCGAGATCCGGCCGCCGCGCTTGCGCACGTCGGTGTCGAAGCCGTCCGGCAGCGCGGCGACGAACTCGTGGGCGCCGATGTCCCGGGCGGCCTGCTCGACCTCCTCGCGGGAGGCGCCGGGGCGGCCGATCGCGATGTTCTCGGCGACGGTGCCGGAGAACAGGAAGGACTCCTGCGTCACCATGACCACTCCGCGGCGCAGTTCGGGCGTGGCGAGGTCGCGCAGGTCCACCCCGTCGAGGGTGATCCGGCCGCCGGTCGGGTCGTAGAAGCGGGCCAGCAGCTTGGCGACGGTCGACTTGCCCGCACCGGTCGCCCCGACCACGGCCACGGTCTGGCCGGCCGGCAGCACCAGGTCGAAGGCGGGCAGCACCTCCTTGCCGGAGCGGTAGCCGAAGCTCGTCTTGTCGAAGTGCACCCCGCGCCCCTTCGCCAGGGACTTCGCCGGCGGGCTCGGGAGCTCCTTCGGCTCGGCGGGTTCGGCGACGGTCGGCTCGTGGGCGAGCAGGCCGGCGATCTTCTCCAGGGCGGCGGCGGCCGACTGGTAGCTGTTCAGGAACATCGCCAGCTGGTCGATCGGGTCGAACAGCCGGCGCAGGTAGAGCACGAAGCCGGTGAGCACACCGAGCTCCACGGCGCCGTCGGTGACCAGGTAGGCACCGAACAGCACCACCCCGGCGCTCCAGACGTTCGCGGTGGCGCGGGAGAGGCCGACGTAGCGGGCGATCTCCAGCAGGCCGTCCGCCGTGGCGGCGGCCGACTGCCGGTTGACCACGCCGAACGCGGCGTCGTTGGCCCGCTCGCGGCGGAAGGCCTGGACGGGGCGGATGCCGTTCATGGTCTCGGTGAAGCGCACGATCAGCGACGCGGCCGAGGTGCGCGAGCGGCGGTAGACCCGGCGCGAGCGGCTCCGGAACGAACGGGCGATCAGGAAGAGGGGGACGAAGGAGGCCAGCGAGACCAGGCCGAGCCGCCAGTCCATCACCAGCAGCAGCACCGAGATGTAGAAGACCGAGAGGAAGACGGTGAGCAGTTCCTGCAGGCCCTCGGAGAGCAGCTCGCGCAGCGCGTCCACGTCGGAGGTGGCGCGGGAGATGATCCGGCCCGAGGTGTAGCGCTCGTGGAAGTCCAGGCTGAGTCGCTGGGCGTGCCGGAAGATCCGGCCGCGCAGCTCCACCAGGATGTCCTGGTTGATCCGGGCGCTGATCTTGATGAACGCCCACTGCAGCACGGTGCTCAGCAGCGCGAAGGAGAGGTAGGCGGTGATCACCGCGACCAGCGGGCCGGCGTCGTGGTCGCGCAGGGCCGGGATGCCCCGGTCCATCGCGATCGCCACCAGCAGCGGGCCGGACTGCAGCGCCGCCTGCTGGAGCAGGATCACCGCCATCGCGACGGTGATCCGGGCCCGGTGCGGGCCGAGCAGCGAGCGCAGCAGCGCCCGGGGCGCGCCCGGCGGGACGGGGATGTCCTCCTCGTCGGCCGGCGGCGGGGGCAGCTCCTCCTCCGGCGCGGCCTTCGTGGCCTGCTCGGCGGGTTCGATCGTGGTGGTCATCGGGCGGGGCCCCTCTCCGGTACCAGGGCGGCCTCGCCCGACATCAGTTCGCGGTAGCGCGCCGAGGTGCGCAGCAGCTCCTGGTGGGTGCCGACGGCCTCGATCCGGCCGTCCGCGAGCACCGCGACCCGGTCGGCGAGCAGGACGGTGCTCGGGCGGTGGGCCACCACCAGCGCGGTGGTGGAGCCGAGCACCTGGCGAAGGGCCCGCTCGACGAGCGCCTCGGTGTGCACGTCCAGTGCGGAGAGCGGGTCGTCCAGGACGAGGAAGGCCGGGGCGCCGACCACCGCGCGGGCCAGCGCGAGCCGTTGGCGCTGGCCGCCGGACAGGCTCAGGCCCTGCTCGCCGACCTCGGTCTCGACCCCGTCGGGCAGCTTCCCGACGAAGTCGGCCTGGGCGGTGGCGAGCGCGGCGCCGAGCTGGTCGGAGCCGGCGCCGGGCGCGCCCATCAGCACGTTCTCCCGGACGGTGGCCGAGAACAGGGTGGGCTCCTCGAAGGCGACCGAGACCAGCTCGCGCAGCCGCTCCCGGGAGAGCTCGCGGACGGACCGGCCGTCCAGCGTGATGGTGCCGGCGGTGGCCTCGTACAGCCGGGGGAGCAGTGCGGTGAGGGTGGTCTTGCCGCTGCCGGTGGCGCCGACCAGGGCCATCGTCTCGCCGCTGCGGATGTGCAGGTCGATGCCCTGGAGCAGGTCGGGGCTGTCGGGCGGGGCGTCCGGGTAGCGGAAGCGGACGCCGGTGAGCCGGATGCCGTCGGGGGCGGTGCCGGGCGAAGGTGCGGTGACCGGGTGCGGGGTGTCGGCCGGCTCGGGTTCGTCCAGCACCTCGAAGAAGCGGTCGGTGGCGGTGGCGGCCTCGTTGGCGTAGGCGAGCAGCCACCCCAGCGACTCGACCGGCCAGCGCAGCGCGAGCGCGGTGGAGAGGAAGGCGACCAGGGTGCCGGTGCTCAGCTCGTCGTGCGCGACCAGGTAGCAGCCGACCGCGAGCGCGCAGCCGAGGGCCAGCTCGGGCAGGCCGACGATGACCGCCCAGAGGTTGGCCAGCAGGCCGGCCTTGCGCAGCTCGGTGCGGCGCAGGTCGTGCGTCCGGGCGCGGAAGCGCTCGGCCATCGACCGGTGGCGGCCGAAGGCCTTGAGGATGCGGATGCCGAGGATCGACTCCTCGATCACGGTGGCGAGGTCGCCGTTCTGGTCCTGGGCGCGGCGGGCGGCGCCGGAGTAGCCGGCCTCGAAGCGCCGGGTCAGCACCATCAGCGGGGCGGCGGGCAGCAGCACGATCAGGGCGAGGCGCCAGTCCTGGGTGAACATCAGCGCGGTGCCGGCCAGGAAGGTCGCGGTGTTGACGATCAGGAAGACCAGCGGGAAGGCCAGGAACAGCCGCATGGTGTACATGTCGGCGGTGGCCCGGGAGAGCAGCTGGCCGGAGCCCCAGCGGTCGTGGAAGGAGATCGGCAGCCGCTGCAGCCGGGCGAAGAGGTCGCCGCGCATCGCCGTCTCCACCCCGGCCAGGGGCTTGGCCAGGATGACCCGGCGGGCGTAGAACAGGGCCGCCTCGAAGAGGCCGAGCGCCAGCAGCAGGCCGATCAGCGGCCAGAGCGCTCCGAGGTCGTGATCGGTGATCGGTCCGTCGACGATACGGCCGAGAACGATCGGGACGAGCAGCACGCTGAGCGCGGCGAGCAGTGCGGCGCCGACCGAGGCGGTCAGCCGCCAGCGGATCGCGCGGGCGTACGGCCACAGGCGCAGCAGGGAGCGGACTGTCGACCGGCGGGCGGGCGTGGGGGCGGGGGCTTGGTTCTCGGCCATCGCCGTGAGCGTAGGTCGGGTACCCGTCATTTCTCATCCGGTTTTTCGCACCTGTCGACGAGAACCGGCCACCCGTGCGCGGGGTCGGTGGGGTGCGGGGTCAGCGAGGGGCGGGTGCGCGCAGCAGGCGCAGCGAGCGGCCGCCCAGCAGGGCGGTGTCCGGCGAGGGGTGCGGAGCGGTCGGCTCGGCGGCGGTGTCCAGCACCGTCTCGTACGCCGCGTCCGGTGCGGCCCAGGGTTCGCCGGGCAGGGTGAAGGCCACCGGATCGGGGCCGGCGTTGAGCAGCAGCAGGAAGCTGTCGTCGCGCAGCGGGCTCCCGTACTGGTCGCGTTCGGACATCGCGGCGCCGGAGAGCAGCATGCCGAGGCAGGCCGTCGGGGCGAACCAGTCGGCCTCGGTCATCTCCTTGCCGCGCGGAGTGAACCAGGCCAGGTCGGGCTGGGCGCCGGGTGCGGCGGCCCGGCCGGAGAAGAACGCCCGCTGCCGCAGCACCGGGTGGTCGCGGCGCAGCCGGACGAGGCGCGCGGTGAGGTCGCGCAGCCCGGACCAGCCCGGATCGTCCAGCAGCGACCAGTCCAGCCAACTGATCTCGTTGTCCTGGCAGTAGGCGTTGTTGTTGCCGAGCTGGGTGCGGCCGAACTCGTCCCCGGCGGTGATCATCGGGACGCCGGTGGAGAGCAGCAGCGTGGCCATCAGGTTGCGCAGTTGGCGCAGGCGCAGGGCGTTGACCGCCGGATCGGTGGTCTCCCCCTCGGCGCCGTGGTTCCAGGACCGGTTGTCGTCGGTGCCGTCCCGGTTGGACTCGCCGTTGGCCTCGTTGTGCTTGCGGTTGTAGGAGACCAGGTCGCGCAGGGTGAAGCCGTCGTGCGCGGTGACGAAGTTGACCGAGGCGTAGGGGCGCCGGCCGCCGCGCTGGTAGAGGTCGGAGGAGCCGGAGAGCCGGTAGCCGAGTTCGCGGACGTCCGGGCGCGCGCCGCGCCAGAAGTCCCGCACGGTGTCGCGGTACTTGTCGTTCCACTCGGCCCACAGCGGGGGGAAGCCGCCGACCTGGTAGCCGCCCGCGCCGACGTCCCAGGGTTCGGCGATCAGCTTGACCCGGCTCAGGACCGGGTCCTGCGAGACGGCGGCGAGGAAGGGGTGGTCCATCTCGACGCCGTCGCTGCCGCGGGCGAGCGCGGCGGCGAGGTCGAAGCGGAAGCCGTCCACGCCCATCTCCGTCACCCAGTACCGCAGCGAGTCGGTGATCAGCCGGATCACCTGCGGGCGGCGGGTGTCCAGGGTGTTGCCGCAGCCGGTGTAGTCGGCGTAGCCGCGCGGGCGGTTCAGCGGGAGGCGGTAGTACCCGGCGTTGTCGATGCCCCGCAGTGACAGGGTGGGGCCCAACTCGGCGGCCTCGGCGGTGTGGTTGTAGACCACGTCGAGGACGACCTCGATCCCGGCGGCGTGCAGCGCGCGCACCATCCGCTTGAACTCGCCGACCTGGCCGCCGCGTCCGCCCGAGGCGGAGTAGCCGGCGTGCGGGGCGAAGTAGCCGACGGTGTTGTACCCCCAGTAGTTGCCCAGGCCGCGGGCCTGGAGGTGGTCCTCGCCGGCGTGCTGGTGCACCGGCAGCAGCTCGACGGCGGTGACGCCGAGCCCGGTGAGGTGGGCGATCGCGGCGGGGTGGGCGAGGCCAGCGTAGGTGCCGCGCAGCTGCGGCGGCACCTCGGGGTGGCGCATGGTGAAGCCGCGGACGTGCAGCTCGTACAGCACGGTCTCGGCCCAGGGGGTCTTGGGGCGGTGGTCGTCGTACCAGTCGTCGGCGTCGTGGACGACGACGGACCGGGGGCCGTAGCGGGCCGAGTCGCGGGTGTCCCGGACGGTGTCGGCGACAACGGCCTCGGGGCCGGTTGCGGACGGCGGAGCAGACGGAATCGTGGGAGGTGTAACAGCCGTCGACGGCCCGGGCGTACGGGTCGAGCAGCAGTTTGGCCGGGTTCCACCGGGCGCCGGTCCACGGGTCCCAGCGGCCGTGGACGCGGAAGCCGTACCGGGTGCCGGGGCGGACGCCGGGCAGGAAGCCGTGCCAGGTCTGGAAGTTCTGCTCGGTCAGCCGGTGTCTGCTCTCCAGGCCGCCCTCGTCGAAGAGGCAGAGGTCGACGGCCTCGGCGCCGGCCGCCCAGAGCGCGAAGTTGGTGCCCTGGCGGCCCTGGGCGTCGGTGCGGAAGCGGGCGCCCAGCGGCTGCCAGCTGCCGGGCCACGGTGGCTCGGTGCCGGCACCGCCGCGCTGCCGCACTCCGGCTTCCAGCTCCTGCCCTGACGCCATGGCCGTACCCTCCCTGGGCGGGGTGTCCCGGACCCCGTTCACCTTCTCTTTCCCTGATCCTGCTGATCGGAAGCCGCTGAACGGTGGCTTACCGGCGGATGGCGGCCGGGGGACGGGCTCCGCGGGCGCGCGCGGGGGGCGCCGACCGGCCGCGGTGGGCCGCCGGGGTGGGATTCACCCGGGCGTCCGCGTGTCCTGCCGGGATTGCCCTCGTTGTCCGGGGTATCGGACGGAAACGGCGGGAGGCCCCGGAATGCGGCCCCGAGTACGGTTTTGGGCACGGCGTGCGGCGGCGCTGGGCTGGTGCCTGGCCGTGCTGACGGGTTGCACCGGCGGTGGCGGCACCGGGCCGGCCACGGCCGGCGACGCGGTCGCCCCGGGGCAGGCACAGCCGCCCCCCTCACGGGCGGCGATCACCGCGCTGCCCGCCGACGGCGCCCAGGACGTCCCGCCGGACGGCCCGGTCCGGGTCGCGGTGGCCCAGGGCCGGCTGCTCTCCGTCCGGCTGGCCGACGCCAAGGGCGCCGAGGTGGCCGGGACGGTCTCCGAGGACGGTGCGGCCTGGACGCCGAACGGTCCGCTGCCGCTCGGCACCGCGTACACCCTGGACTCGGTGGCCGAGGACGACCAGGGCCAGCGGGCGAACCAGCACACGGCGTTCTCGACGGTGGCCCGGGCGCACACCTTCGTGGCCTTCTTCACCCCGGAGGACGGCTCCACGGTCGGCGTCGGCATGCCGGTCTCGCTGCGCTTCAGCCGGCCGATCACCGACCGGGCGGCGGTCGAGAAGGCGGTGCTGGTGACGGCCGACCCGCCCGTCGAGGTGGCCGCGCACTGGTTCGGCAACCAGCGGCTGGACGTCCGGCCGAAGACGTACTGGGCGGCGGGCACCAAGGTCGCGGTGGCGCTGCGGCTCAAGGACGTGCAGGGCGCGCCGGGCGAGTTCGGCACCCAGTCCAAGGACGTCCGGTTCACGATCGGCCGGGCCCAGGTCTCCACGGTGGACCTGGACGCCCACACCCTCACCGTCCGGGCCGGTCAGGGCGGCAAGGTGGTGCGCACGCTCAAGGTGTCCGGCGGGGACCCGAAGCACAGCACCTACCGGGGCGTGCTGGTGGTCTCCGAGAAGTACCGGGCGACCAGGATGAACTCGCAGACCGTCGGGATGGGCGACGAGTACGACATCAAGGACGTCCCGCACGCGATGCGGCTGACCACCTCGGGCACCTTCATCCACGGCAACTACTGGGCCGACCCGGCGGTGTTCGGCACGGCCAACACCAGTCACGGCTGCATCGGCCTGGCCGACGCCAAGGGCGGGGCGGGCAAGGAGACACCGGCGGGCTGGCTGTTCGAGCACACCATCCCCGGGGACGTGATCGAGGTGAAGGCGTCCACGGGGGACTACGTCCCGCCGAGCAACGGGCTCAACGGCTGGAACCTGCCCTGGGCCCAGTGGGTCGACGGCGGCGCGGCCGAGCGCTGACCCGTCGGCATCCGGCCGCGATCTCCCGCCGATCTTCACCACTGTTCCACCTGTGATCCACCGCACTCCTCCCGGGATTCACTCATTCGGCCCAGCTATCCTGCTTGCCGCGCCGCATCTCGGTGCGAAAGATCGCCGGTCCGGTGCAACCCGTCCGGGCAGACGCGCGTCCATGTGGATGGACACCGGGAGGGGAGAAACCGTGAAGCCGGTTAGGGCGGCCGATGCCGCGATACGTACCACCAGCCGTCGGATGCGCCGCAGTGCGGTGGCGCTCGCGATGGGCGGGGTACTGCTGCTCACTGCGGCATGTGGGGACGACAAGGGCAGCGACGGCGGGAACGGGGGCGGCGGCGGTGACGCGGCCGCGACGGCGGGTGCCAACGGCAGCGGCACCCCCGCGCCCGGCCAGAGTTCGGCGGCGCCGAAGGTCTCGGCCGCGGTGCTGAGCGTCGAGCCGAAGGACGGTGCGCAGGACGTCTCGCCGACCAACGCGCTCAACGTCTCGGTCGCGGGCGGCAAGCTGACCACGGTCGAGGTGACCGACAAGGAGGGCAAGCCGGTCGCCGGGGCGATCACGCCGGACGGCACCGGCTGGAAGCCCAGCGCGGCGCTCGCCGTGGGCATGGTCTACAAGGTGAGCGCGCAGGCCAAGGACGCCGAGGGCCTGGTGGCCGCGTCCACCACCTCGTTCACCACGCTGACGCCCGAGAAGAAGATCTCCACCAACGACAACATCACCGACAACGCCACCTACGGCGTCGGCATGATCGTCTCGGTGGTCTTCAACAAGGACGTGAAGAACAAGGAAGCCGTCGTCAAGGGGATCACCTTCGAGACCAGCGACGGCGCCACCGAGGTGAAGGGCCACTGGTTCGGCACCCGGCGGCTGGACTTCCGCCCGGCCGAGTACTGGAAGCCGGGCACCAAGGTCACCATCAAGTACCGGCTGAAGAACGTCGAGGTCGCCCCCGGCGTCTACGGCGACGTGGACAAGGACGAGCCGTTCGTCATCGGACGCTCCCAGGTCTCCACGGCCGACTCCGCGACCCACCAGATGACGGTGGTCCGGGACGGCCAGCCGCACACCGTGCCGGTGACCCTCGGCGACGAGAAGAACCCGTCCTGGAACGGCGCGATGGTGATCTCCAGCAAGGAGAAGGTCACCCGGATGAACTCGCAGACCGTCGGTCTCGGCGGCGAGTACGACATCCCGGACGTGCCGCACGCCATGCGCCTGACCAACTCCGGCACCTTCGTGCACGGCAACTACTGGGCGAACCCGTTCGGCAAGAGCAACGCCAGCCACGGCTGCATCTCGATGCAGGACACCAAGGACGGCAGCGACGCCTCGGTCGCGGGCAAGTTCTTCAACGACTCGATGATCGGCGACGTGGTCAAGGTCGTGAACTCCAAGGAGAAGACGGTCGCGCCCGACAACGGGCTCAGCGGCTGGAACATCGACTGGACCAACTGGTAGGCCCTACCCCGCGGTAGCCCCCGTACTCCCGGCTCGACCACGACCGGCCCGATCCCTCACTCGTTGGGGTCGGGCCGGTCGTCGTTCCCGGGCAAATACCGCTCGAATGGCGCAACCTTTCCGGTGATTGCCGCGTGTATCTGTCGAGTCCCGTCGTGATCGAGCGGGATCAACGGGAGGGGAGTCGACATGAGGTCGATACGTACGGTGGTGGCCGCCGGTCTGATCGGCGGCGCGCTGGTGCTGACCAGCGCGTGTGGCGGGGGCACGGGCGGCGGGAGCGCGGCCAAGGCCGAGCTGGGCGGCGCGGCCGCGGGGGCCGCGTCGACCGCCTCGGCGCCGGCCTCCGGGGCGGCGCCCGCCACCACCCCGGCCGCCGCGACGCCCAAGGCGTCGGCGGCCGTGCTGGACATCCAGCCGAAGAACGGCGCGGTGGACGTGGCCCCGAGCGGCGCGCTGAAGGTCGCGGTGGCGGGCGGCAAGCTCACCACGGTCAAGGTGAGCGACCGGAGCGGCAAGGAGGTCCCCGGGACGATCGCCGCGGACGGCGGCAGCTGGGCGCCGTCGGCCGGCCTCGCGGTCGGCACCGCCTACCAGGTGAGCGCGATGGCGGCGGACGCCGACGGGGTGGTCGCCTCGGCGGACAGCGGCTTCACCACGCTGACGCCCGAGCGCGAGGCGAAGGCGAGCGACAACGTCGAGGACGGCGCCACCTACGGGGTCGGCATGATCGTCTCGGTCGACTTCGACAAGGACGTGAAGAACAAGGAGGCCGTCGCCAAGGGCATCACCTTCGAGTCCGACAACGGCACCGTGGTGAAGGGCCACTGGTTCGGCGACCGCCGGCTGGACTTCCGCCCCGAGGCGTACTGGAAGCCGGGCACCAAGGTCACCGTCCACTACCGGCTGAAGAACGTGGAGATCGCCCCCGGTGTCTACGGCGGCGTGGACCGGGACGAGCCCTTCACGATCGGGCGATCGCAGGTCTCGTCGGTTGACGCCAAGACCCACCTGATGACGGTGGTCAACGACGGCAAGAGCTCCGTCATCGAGATCACCTCCGGCTCGCCGGAGCACCCGACCTGGAACGGCACCATGGTCGTGATGTCCAAGGAGGGCGTGGTGCGGATGCAGTCCAGCAGCATGCCAGGGATGACCGGGGCGCCGTACGACCTGCAGGTGCCGCACTCGATGCGGCTGACCACGTCCGGCACGTACGTGCACGGCAACTACTGGAGCAACGCCTTCGGTGAGGACAACGTCAGCCACGGCTGCGTCGGCCTGAAGGACGTCAAGGGCGGTGGCGGCGGCACCTCGGCGGGCACCTTCTACGACGGCTCGCTGATCGGCGACATCGTGACCGTGCAGAATTCCTCGCGCGGCAAGGTGGCTCCGGACAACGGCCTCAGCGGCTGGAACCTGGACTGGAACGCCTGGTAGGAGCCTGTTTGCGGCAACCCGGGCTTGACGCGGACCCGGCCCGGGTTGCACGCGGCATATGCCGAACGGGTAGTGATCGTTTGCTCATTGTCCGTACGCGGCCGCTTGCGTTCCGCAATGATGGACCGCATGGCGGGTTGGGGCGAAACAGATCAGTCATCACTTCCTGGGTCCAGCTTGGTCGCTGACGCATCGTGGATGTGCTTCCAGGACGCGCTGGCGGCCTTGGAGCGGCTCAGCTCCGAGGAGCTGGAGCGGATGTACTACGGCAGGCTGTGCGACCAGTCGACGCCGGGCGAGATGCGGTTGCCGTCGCGACCGGAGTCCGGGCCGGTGGCCCGTCGGCTGGTGCTCTCGGTGCTGGAGTCCTGGGAGTTGCACCAGCAGTTGGAGGTCGGCGAGCTGCTCACCAGCGAGCTGGTGGCCAATGCGCTGCGGCACGCGGCCGGGCGGACCATCGGTCTCCAGGTCTCGCGCAAACCCGGCTGGCTGCGGGTCGAGGTGCGGGACTCCTCGCGGGCGCTGCCCTGCCTGATCCTGGCCGAGCCGCTGCCGATCAACGAGTACGGGCGCGGGCTCAAGGTCGTCGACGATCTCGCCGACCGCTGGGGCGCCGATCTGATGCCGCGCGGCAAGGGCGTCTGGTTCGAGCTGAAGGTGCGCGAGCGGCACTGAGGCGGGGTCCTGCGCGCCTCTGCGGCCGTCGGGTCGTACGCGCAGCGCGGCCGGCCCGGAAAACACGCAGGGCCCCCGATCCACCGTGGTCCGGTGCGTGGGGGCCCCTGCAAGTCATCGCGCCGGCCAAGGGGGTGCGTGCCGCACGATGGGCGACGGCCGTGCCAGGTCGGGCCAGCCGTAGTCTCGGGTGCCCGCGGCGAGTCGTCGACGTCCGCCGTCGGACATCTCGACTATCGCACGGATCTCAGCATGTGGGCAAACCGGGTGGCTTTGATTTCAAGGTTTGTAACCTAGTTCACCTTTGGATTTTGCATAGGTTAACGCCGCTGCCTGAGATTATTCATGCACGAGCGGTGTGGGCCCTGTGATGGCGGCCCGGGCGACGGCCCCTCGGGCGGTTGTCAGACGCTCTGGCCCGGGCCGCGCAGCGAGAGCATCGGGGTGTCGACGCCGAGCTTGGCGGCGCTGCCCTGGAGGGCCTCCCGCAGGAACGGGTAGAGCACCGTCACGCCGATCCGGTCGACGAACTGCTGCTGCAACTCGGCCGGCAGCTCGAACGGCGTGCCGAGCACGAACGCGGCCGCCGCGTCCACCACGAAGTCCGCCTGGACGCTCCCCAGTTCGAGCCGGCAGCGCACCTCCAGGGTGGTCCCGTCGTCGCCCTGGCGGAGCCACACCGCGAGCGTCGTCCGGGTGTCGGCCTCGGTGCGCGGCTCCTGCTGGTCGAAGAGCCGACGGCCGGACACCTCCAGGAAGGTGACGTCCTCCAGCTCGGTGGCGGCGGTGAGCTCGTCGAGGGTGCTGAACCGCCGGACCGCCCGGCGGGCTGCCGTGCCGGCCATCAGACGGTCACCGACCGCTGGGCGTCGTCGCCCCAGGCCGTCGGGCGCGCCTGCGGCGCCCGCTCGCGGACGGCCACCCGGACCTGCACCTTCACCGGTGCGGGCGTCCAGGCGGGGGTCAGGGCGGCGGCCGTGTGGTCGACCATGCTGAGCAGCCGGGCGTCGACCGCGCGGGCGTAGCGCTGGAGGGTCGAGTAGCGGGCATCGCCGCCCGCCCGCTCGAACTCGGAGATCGTCGACTGCGACGTCCCCATCAGCTCCGCCACGTCGCGCTGGGTCAGGCCGCGCTTCTTGCGGGCCACGACCAGCGTCTCCACGAGTTCGGCGTAGGCCTGGGCGTCGTCCAGGCTCGCGGCGACGCGGGGATCGTCCGGGTCGAGGTCGAGCAGATCGTGCAGTGTGGTTGCCATGGCCGCCTCCCCTCAGAGTGCTCCAACATTATCGCCCGAAACCGATACCGAGAACCGGGAACTCACCCGTCCGTCGTTCGGTTCCGCCACTCCTTGAGCCGCCGCTCGGCGGCGCCGCGCTCGTTCGGCGGGGTCTTCTGGGACTTCTTCTGGAAGAAGGACAGGGCGAGCAGGACCAGCCCCTCGGACTCCTCCGCGTAGAGCAGGCGGAAGGTGCGGTGATCGCCGGTGAGGCGCACCTCCAGGAGGTCGTTGCCGAGGTCCTTGACGTCGCCCGGCAGGGTCTGCCGCTGCTTGACCCGGTTCATCAGGACGAACAGCCTGGCCCGCTCGTGGGTGGCGAGCCGGGCCTTCTGCAGGTCCTTGACCAGGGGCGTCGAACCGTCCACGCCCTCGTAGAAGGACCACTCCCGTGTGTTCAACGCCGCCCACCCCCGCTCCGATCGTGCGCTGATCGGCAGTCTAGGCGGGTGGAGGTGAGGGGGGAATCAATGCTGCTGCAGCGCAGAGCGGTTGGGGCGGGTTGCCGTGCGGACCGCCCCGCGCACCCGGGTGGCGTGCCGGTGCACCGCCTGGGGGGAGAGCCGGGCGGCCGGCGGGGCGGCCGTGGTGGCGCCCGTGCGGCAGGCCCGGCAGAGGCCGCCGAGGAGTGCCTGCGGGCGGCTCGGGGTGCGGCAGTCGGTGCACTCCAGGACGCGGGTGGTGGCGGGGGCCGGCGGACCGGCGGGGCGTTCCGGGGGCATCTTGTCGACCAGGCGGCGGCGGGTCAGGGCCGCCGGACTGTGGACGGCGGGCGGGAGGCCCGCGGTGAGGGTGGCCGTGAAAAGCTCCGGGGTGATCCCGCGCGCCAGCCACCGGGCGGCGAGCGGTTCGAGCGCGGCGCAGTCGGTGGCGGAGAGCGCGAGGCGGGGATCGGCGAAGCCGAGGCCCGCCAGGGCGTCGTACGCGGGGGAGCGGGGCGGCTTGGGGTCGGGACGCTCTTCCGGGGGAGCAGGGCGGACATCCGTTGACTCGCCGGTGGTCAGGAACCGGGACCACCAGGCGTCGTCCCGGGGCGTGCGGGAGAAGTACGTCCGGAACACCCACTGGGTGCGGTCGCCGTCGACGCGCTCGCGGATCCGGCGCAGATGGCCGGCGACGGAGAGGCTGTTGAGGGCGGTGCGGACGGCCTGCTGGCCGTAGTGGGGCTGCTCGCGGGCGAGGGTCTTGGTGTCCATCGCGGCACCGTCGGGCAGCCGGTCGATCAGACTGGCGAGGTACGCCTCGCGAGCGGGCAGGTGTGCGAAGTCCTCGGCGCGGCGGGGCCCTTGGCCCGGCGCGGACTGCTTTCCGTAGCCAGGAGAGGCCATGGGGGGCGTGGAAACGCTAAAGTCGTGGGTAGCCACAGGATCGACTGCTTTCGATCGTGCTGGTCAAACCCCCGTTGGTGTTGGTGCACCGGCGGGGGTTGATTCGTTTGTGCGCACGCTACACGGCGGATGCGGATGGTGGCGAGCTGGTGACGATTAGTCATACATGCTGGGTGTGGCGGTACTTGGGAGGGTGGGTGGGAGGTGGTTGCCCACCCATTCCTCTAGGGGGTCACTCGGACGCCGAGACCTGAGCTTCGGCCGCGAAGGCGACGAAGTCGGCCCAGGCGGAGGGGGAGAAGGCGAGCTGCGGGCCGGCCTTGTCCTTGGAGTCGCGGACGTGGATCGCGAGGTGAGAGGCGGCTACCTCGATGCAGGCCCCGCCCTGATCGTTGCTGTAGCTGGACTTGAACCATGCGAGTTGGGCGCTCATAGCTCTCCCGCCATTCTTCGAATGAACGCAACAGACTCATCGGCTCCGAGGGCCTGCATGCGGATCATTCCATAGCGCTGGGTGAGCGTGCTGATCTTGTTCGCGTCGCTGTAAAGAGCGCCCGTGTCCTGTGCTTCTACGTAGGCGAGTTGGTCGTGGTCGGGTCCTTCCAGTAGAACCAGTGGGCCGCTGAGTCCTGCGTATGCGGCCCGATCGATCGGCAGGACCTGGATGGAGACGTTGCGCAGACCGTCGACTTCCAAGATGTGATGAAGCTGCCTCCGCATGAGACCGGCGTCGCCCACGATGGCGCGGAGGGCTGCTTCGTAGATGACGAAGCTGAACAGAACGGTCGGAGAGTTCTTCAGCTTCTCTTGGCGCTGGATCCGTGCTGCGACACGCGCCTCGACTGTTTCGTCGTCCAGTGGTGGGCAACTGTGGCTGATCAGCTCCCTTGCGTAGGCCTCCGTTTGAAGGAGTCCTGGGATGAGCAGTCCCTCGTACCAGTGGATCGCGATGGCCTCGCGCTCTGCCTGTGTGTATCCCTGCGAATAGGACGG
This sequence comes from Kitasatospora sp. NPDC058218, assembly GCF_042882445.1. Lineage (NCBI taxonomy): Bacteria > Bacillati > Actinomycetota > Actinomycetes > Kitasatosporales > Streptomycetaceae > Kitasatospora > Kitasatospora sp. NPDC058218. Next base: position 137,303 of record NZ_JBHVWC010000008.1, read on the forward strand.
GAACTTCTCCGGCTTGAGGAAGTCCTGGGCGCCGAGCAGCATGCCCCGTGCGTTGCACAGCTCGTCTGCGGTCGCCAGCAGCTTGAGCGACGGCTTCCGCCTCCCCGCCTCCATCGATCGCACGCTCTCGATGTCGTAGTTCGCCGCCTGGCTCAACTGCTCCCGAGTCACGCCCGCTTGCTCGCGCCAGCGCTTGATCTGGTCTCCGCAGTACTTCCAAGCCATCGGCGGCTGTGCGGGCGCGCTCATCACCGGACCCCCATCCTCATGCGGTCGACCAGCGGGTCATTCCGTCACTGAACCGCCGTCGTCACTCCCGAGGCTAAGCCGGGACGCCGATTCTCGGAACGTGAAATGGCCGATCTCCGCTCCTGTGGGTGACGCCAAGGCTCCCCCATGCCAAGGACACTGATGATCACTCAGCCCGTTGACATCGAGTGGATGTTCCCCCGCCACCCCCGCAGCGTCGGCCGCGCCCGTCAGCAACTCCTGCGGCAGGCCTACGCCTGGCGCGTTCCCGACGACACCGTCGAGACCGCCCTGCTCCTCCTCAGCGAGCTGGTCACCAACGCCTGCCGCCACGCCCGTGCCCCGCGCGACCGCCTCATCGGCGTCCGGTTCGCCGTCACCGGCTGCGGTCTGCTCCGGGTCGAGGTCGCCGACGCCAACCCGGACCTCCCCGAACCCCGCCGGGCCGGCCCCGAGGACGAGAGCGGCCGCGGCCTGGAACTGGTCGCGGCCCTGGCCACCGCCTGGGGTGCCCACCCCCGTGGCCCGGGCCGCATCGGCAAGATCGTCTGGTTCGAACTCAAGCCGGAGTAGCCCGCGTCCCGGCAGGCTGCGGCGGCTTCATTGCTAGCGATCGTGGAGCACCTGGGGCCTGGTAACCGGCACGACGGTCAGAAGTTTGTCGAGGCCCTTGAAGTCGTCGGGATTCGTGGTGAACAGCGGAAGGTCTTCGGCGATGGCGATGGCTGCGATCATCAGGTCGGCTACCCGCCGCCGAGGCTTGCGGCCGCTGCTGATCACGGCAGCACAGACGCGCCCGTAAATGCGTGCCGCCTCCACGTCGAAGGGGATGGGGTCGAACTCGTTCTCCGCGCGTTGGAGCACATCGAGTCGCCGCGCCCGCTCGGCGTGCTCGTCGTAGTCGTCCTGCTCCTCGTTCCGCCGGACCTCGTGCGGCCCTGAGGAGAGCTCGGCCAGCGTGATCGCCGTGATGGCCATCTCGGCCGGCAGCTGGTCCGGGTCCACCCATTTGCGCAGGATCATGATGTTGGTGTCGAGGATCCCCTGCTGGAAGTCACCGGCCATAGGGGTCATCCGTCTGCTGGTCGGCCAGGGCGTCCTGGTCGGTACGGAAGGCATCGAGGGAGATGTCCGGGGCGCTTCGCGACATGGCCGCGAACTCGCTGCGGGGGACGAACCGCCGCCGTCTGCGCAGCGGGATCAGCTCGCCGATCCGGTGTCCGTCGCGGGTGACGGTGAAGGAGTGGCCCGCCTGAACGGCGTCCATGATCTCCTTCGACCTGCTTCGCAGATCTCGTTGAGTGATCTCCGGCTGCACTGTCATGAATCCAGCGTAGTCGCGGTGCGCCACCCTGTGCCACCGTGTGGCACAGGGCGCGAAGTCATCCGGTCCGCGCCCTGGAACTGGTCGCGGCCCTGGCCACCTCCTGGGGCGCCCACCCCCGTGGCCCGGGCCGCATCGGCAAGATCGTCTGGTTCGAACTCAAGCCGGAGCAGCCCACGTCCCGGCAGGCCGTGGAGGCTTCCTCGCTGGAATTCACCGGGCCCGTTCGCGTTCGGCCTGGAGGCCCGCTGGTCAGGAAGCTCGTGATGCCTTGCGTACTTCGACTGTGGCGCCGGCTTGTTGGAGGCGGGCCTTGGCCGTGCCCGCGGCTTCCCGGGTGACGTTGTGGAGCACCGGTTGCGGCGCGCTCTCGACGAGGTCCTTGGCTTCCTTCAGGCCGAGCGATGTGAACTCGCGGACGATCTTGATGACTGCGATCTTGGCTTTCCCCGGCGCTCGGAGGATGACGTCGAACTCGTCCGGGCCGGCAACGACACCGGAACCACCGCCCCGCGAGTCCCGCCGGACCACGGCCTCGGCGCGGACCGCCATCCCCGTCGCACGGTCGGGGGCGTGTTCGAGCCGCCTTAGTGCGTGGGCGAGTTCGCCTGCGGAGGAGTACCGCTGGTCCGGGTCCTTTCGCAGCAGCGTCAGTACGAGCTCGTCCCACGCGCGCGGGATTCCGGCGGAGACCGAGCTGGGGGCCGGCGGCTGCTCGATGAGGTGGGCGGTGAGGTAGCCCATGGTGTCGGCCGCCTGGAAGGGCAGTCGGCCGGTGATCAGCTCGAAGAGGAGGCAGCCGAGCGCGTACAGGTCACTGCGCGTCTCGGGGTAGCCGCGCGCCTGTTCGGGGGCCATGTACGGGGGCGTGCCCACGACGAAACCCGTCTGGGTGAGGCGATCTGCCGTTGCGTACGGGTCGGCCGCCCGCGCGATACCGAAGTCAAGGACCTTCACGGTGCCGGAGACGGTGACCAAGACGTTGGAGGGCTTGATGTCCCGGTGCAGGACTCTGGAATTGTGCGCGTCAGCCAGCGCGTCACATATCTGTGCACCCCATCGGGCTGCCTCGGCCAGAGCGACGGGGCCGCGGCGCAGTACCGAGTCCAGCGCCTCGCCCCGGAGCAACTCCATGACCAGGAACGGCGCTCTGCTGCCGTTGACGCCGGTCTCACCAAGGTCATAGACGGTCACGATGTTGGGGTGCTGGAGCGCAGCGGTGATCCGTGCCTCCCGCAGGAACCTGGCACGAGCCTCGTCGCCCCTGCTTCCGTCCCCGGTCAGCAGGACGATCAACTTGAGTGCGACGAGCCGCTCCAGCATCTCGTCGCGCGCTTCCCACACCTGCCCCATGCCGCCCTGGCCGAGCTGCCGCATCAGCCGGTACCGACCTCCGAGAAGCTGATCTCGCACTGCCGAGCCTCCCCGCCCAGAACAACCTTGGAACACGACCACGCGGATCAAGACTAGCTCCGGCGTGCCACCCCCGACCGGCGAATGCCGTCTACGTCGACGACGCCCCGGCCCGCGTCAAGCTCCAGGCCTTCGACGTCTGAACCCGTGCCTGCGCGGGAAGTCGGCCCGTCCGACTTCCCGCGCAGCGCCTCGGATGAGTACGTGTACTCATGACGCGTCGGCCCCCGCCGTCCACAATGGACCGCTGACGTTGATCACCGCCGGCAGGTGCGTGGCCCGGACCGTGGGGGAGCGGGTCGACGTGAGCGTCCTGGGGGCGACCCTCGATGATCGGGGTTCGGGTGCGCGGGGGCGGCGAGCGGCCGTGCCGACCTGGCGGGCGGCCTCGCCGTACGGCGCCACCTGGTACTTCGTGCAGCGGGAGGGTGCCGTGGCGCTGCTCGCCACGGACGGCCCGCTGGTCGCGGAGGGCGATCTGAAGACCATCGCCGCCTCGCTCGCCGTGCGGAGCCCGCGCTTCCTGCTGGGCGGCTGAACCCGGGGGAGCGCGGGCCGGCCCGGAGCGGCCCGACGGCCCCCGATCAGGCGCCCGGTCGGGCCCCCGGCAGGCGCAGGGCCAGGCCGTCCAGGACGACCTCCAGGCCGTAGTGGAACTTGGAGTCGCGCAGCTCCGCCGGGTCGAGGCCCTGGACGGCGTCGTACGCGGTGGCGAGGTGTTCGGTGCCGGCGACGGCCTGCTGGGCGGCGGGCAGTAGGCGGGCGATGAACTCGGCCTCGCTCACGCCGGAGCGGGCGATGGTGGTCAGCCAGGCCGCCTCCGTCGTACTCATGCCGATCACGTACGAGAGCACGGTCTCGATCGCGCGCGCCGGTTCGGGGAGGCCGGCGGTGGTGAACAGGGCGGCCATCCGCTCCGAGTAGGCCATCAGATTGGGGCCCAGGTAGGCGAGGCCGGCCTGGCCGAGCACGGTGGCCAGCCAGCGGTGCCGCAGTGTCGTCGCACGGAAGGATTCGGCGGCGGCGGTGACGGCCACCCGCCAGTCGGGGCTGTCGGCGGGCGGCACGGTCATCTCGCCGAAGGCCTCGTCCACCGCGAGCTCCATCAGCTCGTCCTTGGTGGCCACGTGCCGGTAGAGGGAGGTCGCACCGGCATTCAGGCGGGCGCCGAGCTTGCGCATGCTGAGCGCCTCGACGCCGTCGGCGTCCAGCATCGCGACCGCCTCGCGGACGATCGCCGTCCGGCTGAGCGCCGGCTGCTCGACCTCGCGCTGCTGTCGCGCCCATACGGACGGGATCGGGTTCGCCTTGGCGGCCATGAGGTCCTCCTCTTCGCATTCTCCTGCGTACGCCGTGCGCATCCAGCGTACAGGTGTACAGGGTTGCGCACACTGTTCCATGCTGCGTACAGTGTGCGCAGCGAACGAACAGCGTGCGCATCTCGGAGGGGACAACCCATGGAAACCCGCAACCCACGTCGTTGGTGGATCCTCGTCGTGCTCTGCCTCAGCACGCTGGTCCTGGTCATCGACAGCATGGCGCTCACCGTCGCCGTCCCGTCCATGACGGAGGACATCGGCGCCAGCACCCAGGACATCCAGTGGATCCTGGACTCCTACGTCCTGGTCTTCGCCGGACTCCTGCTCACCTCGGGCAGCCTCGGCGACCGGTTCGGGCGCCGCAAGGTGATGATCATCGGTCTGTTGCTGTTCGGCGCCGCCTCATTGGCCGCGACCTACTGCACCAACCCCGGTGAGGTCATCGCGGCCCGCATCACGATGGGTGTCGGCGGTGCGCTGATCATGCCGTCCACCCTCTCGATCCTGATCACCGTCTTCGAGGAGGACGAGCGCGGCAAGGCGATGGCGGCCTGGGGCTCGGTGTCGATGCTCGGCCTGGTCGGCAGTCCGGTGCTCGGCGGCGTCCTGATCGACCACTTCTCCTGGCACTCGATCTTCTTCCTCAACGTCCCGGTCGTCGTCCTCGCCGTCATCGCCGGCCTGACCCTCATGCCGGAGTCGAAGGGCCCCTGGCAGAAGGCCGACCCGCTGGGCGCGGTGCTGTCCGCCGCCGGCATGACCGCCCTGATCTGGTGGATCATCGAGATCCCGCAGCACGGCGCCTTCGGCGGTCGCTCCCTCGTCACCCTGATCGTCGCCGTCCTCGCCCTCGGCGGGTTCGTGGTCTGGGAGAACGTCACCTCCGCGCCGATGGTCCCGCTCGTCCTGTTCAAGCACCGCAACTTCAGCGGCGGCTCGCTCTCGCTGACCCTCGTCCAGATCGGCAACGGCGGTCTGCTGCTCGTCCTCACCCAGTACCTGCAGTTCGTCCTCGGCTACTCCCCGATCAAGGCGGGCCTCGCCTTCCTGCCGCTGGCCGTCGCCGCGCTGATCGGCAACGGCGCCGGCGCCGGGCTCGTCGCGAAGATCGGCAACCGCCCCCTCGTCCTCGTCGGCATGCTGATCATGGCCAGCGCCTTCGGCCTGCTGACCACCGTCTCCGCCGACAGCGGCTTCACCGTCCCGGCCGTCGCCCTCGGCCTGCTCGGCCTCGGCGCCGGCCTGGCGATGCCGGCCGCCGTCGGCGCCCTGATGGGCACCATCCCCACCGACAAGGCGGGCGTCGGGTCCGCCCTGAACGACACCATCCAGCAGGCCGGCACCGCGCTCGGCATCGCCATCCTCGGCTCCCTGCTCTCCAGCCGGTTCGCCCACGAGATGCCCGCCGGCAGCTCCGAGCAGGCCAAGCGCTCGATCGGCGACGCCCTGGCCGCCTCCAACGGGGACGCCACCCTGGTCCACGCCGCCCGGGAGGCCTTCACCTCCTCGATGTCGACCACCTTCACCATCAGCGCGGTCGGCGTCCTCGCCGCGGCCGTCGTCGCCACCCTGGTCATGCGGGACAAGAAGGCCGACCCGGCCGAGGCCCCGGCGGACCAGGCCGAGCTGGCCGCCTGACTCCCGCTCGACGACGACGAACGCCGACGCCCCCGATCGGGGGCGTCGGCGTTCGTCGTCTCACGCGGGGGCCGGGGGCGGGGTCAGCCGAAGGACGGGTCGGGTGCCCAGCCCGCGCGCTCGTCCTTGTAGAAGTAGCCCGGCGCGCCCTTCATGCCCACGGTCCGGAAGGGCCTGCCGTGGTCGTTGACGGGCAGGACGCCCTGGCGGTCGCCGCTGCTCCACACCAGCTCCAGCGTCCAGCCGACGTCCTGTGCGGCGGTGCCGGCGTCGATGTTCAGCACCTGGGGGTCGGTCGCCGAGACGGTGTAGGGGAAGTTCGAGGTGGTCCGGGCCTTGACCTCGCCCTCCTGGGCCGGCACCGGCACCGGCCGGGGGCCCGCCGCGTCGAGGTCGACCGAGAAGGCCGCCGGGGTGATGCTGCCACCGCAGCCGGATCCCATCATGTAGGCGTTCCACTTCGGGGCCGGGCGGGTGCTGACCACCTGCACGTAGAGGGCGTGCAGGACGACCGGCGTGGCGCTCTCGCCCTGCGCGGTCAGCTGCAGTCGCAGATGCCCGGCGGGGACGGCCTCCTGGGCGGCGGCCCAGCTGTCCGTCCGCTTGCTGGTGGGGGGCGCGGGCACCGAGCGCGGGGGCTTGGCGCTCAGGAACCACTGGTCGCAGGGGCTGCCCCAGTTGTCCGTCAGGACGTTGACGTGGAACGGCGCCGGGTCGTCGGAGGCCCCCGAGGTGGGGGTGGGGGTGGGCGCCGCGGTCGGCGCCGGGGTGGTGGGGGCGGCCGGGGTGGTCGGGGGAGCGGCGGCGGGAGTGGTGGCGGAGGCCGGCGCGGCCGGACCGGACGGGGGCTGCTGGGCCGTGCGCGGGGTGTCGCCGTGGCCCCCGGTCGGGACGAGCAGCGGGATCGCGGCGGCGACGACGGCCACGGCCAGTGCGCTCAGCAGGATCCGGGGGTACGGGAGCCTGCGGCGTCGGGGCTCGTCGGCGGGGCGGTTCACGGCGTTCAGCACGTCGACGGGGTCCGACGTCTCCGGCGTGCCCGCCGGGGGCGTTGCGTCAGTCGGAGGTGTCGGGGCCGGCTGCGGTGCGGCCGCCGGTTCGGCCGGGGGCGTCGCCCGGCCCGGCTCCCGGCGCCGGGCCGCGTCCGCCAGGATCCAGTGGCGGTGCAGCGCGACGAGTTCGTCGGCGCTCGCCCCGCAGATCCGGGCGAGCCGCTCCACCGGCGCGTACTCGTTGGGGACGGCGGCGCCGTTGCAGTAGCGGTGCAGCGTGGACGTACTGACGTGCAGCCGGGCGGCGAGCGTGCCGTAACTACGGCCCGAACGGTCCTTCAGCTCACGCAGCATCGCCGCGAATTCGTCGGTCTCCACGCTCATCCGGCGCCCCCTCGTTCCGGTCCGGCGTTCCAGGCGGCACCGAATCCGCAGATCACGGTACCCGTCGCCGTTCCAGCGTCCCGTACTCCCCGGTAGGGCTGGTGGCCGGGACGGCTCCCGCGGTGCAGTGGTGACCCGCCCTTCGACCGAGGGGCCGCCCGGACCGACCGAGCCTCAGCGGAGAAGAGCAGCCACGTGCCCGTCCAGCGAATCCTGATCAACTGCGCCCTGCTCGTACTCGGTCCGGCCGCTCTCCTGGGGCTGCTCCGGCAGCTGGGCCTGCGTCTGACCGGCGCCGACGACCGCCAACCGGCGGCCGAGCGCCCGGGGCGGGCCGGCGGCCGTGGTCGCGCCGCCCGGACCTGCACCGACCGGGCCAGGCCCGTGGAGCTGCGCGGCCCGGTCGGGGAAGGCCGCCCCGGCGGCGCCTGCCGAGGGAGCGTCCACGGCCGGGGCCGTACCGTGCCCCGCCGTCGCTGCCACCGCGCCGGGCCGGGCCCCGCCGTGGGGCACTGACGGGCCGAGCGCTGTGCCCGGCCGTGGGCGTCAACACGTCGACGCCCACGGCCGCGATCGGGGACGGGGCCGCCCGCACCAAGGGTTTCGCCCGCCCACCCGCCCCGTACCGCCCGGCCCGCTGCCCCGGCGGTACGGCGCCCGCCCCGATCATCGGGGGACCGGGGTGCCGGGGCTCCCGACGAAGAGATCCGACCGAGAGAGATTGCGAGCATCCGCATGCGCAAGCCCAACCGACGTTCGCTGACCGTCCTGCTGGCCGCCGCCGCTCTGGTGGGGGTCGCCGCCACCCCGGCCGCCGCCGTCCACGGCGGCAGCGACACCACCACCGCGGCCAACCCCTTCGTCGTGGCGCTGGAGACGGCCGGTGGCGAGCAGTGGTGCACGGGCGCCCTGATCGCGCCCACCAAGGTGCTCACCGCCGGCCACTGCGTCGCCGAGGCCGACGACCCCACCACGCTGCGGGTGATCGCCGGCCGGACCGACCTGACCGGCTCGGCCGGGCAGGTGCGGCGGGTGAAGAGCGTCGAGGTCGACCCCCGGTACACCGCCGGCCTGGACCACGACGCGGCCGTCGTCACCCTGGACCGGCCGCTGAACCGGCGGACCGTCCGGGTCGCGACGGAGCGGGACGAGAAGCTGTACCGGTACGGCCGCACGGCGACCGTGTACGGCTTCGGCCGCACGGGCGACGGCGGCCCGGGGACGCACCTCAGGAAGGCCGTGCTCACGCTCGCGCCGCCGGCCGGCTGCGCGCCCTTCGCCGGGCCCGGCGACTCCCCGCGGCTGAAGGTCTGCGGGCGCCCCGCGCCCGGGACGACCGACAGCATCTGCAAGGGCGACTCCGGCGGGCCGCTCGTCGTCGACGGAGTGGTGATCGGCGTCGTCTCGACCGGCAACAAGTACTGCGACGACCAGCACCCGGTCTCGGTCTTCACCCGGGCCACCGACGTGCCGCGGGAGATCCTCGGCTAGGAGCCGGCCGGCCCCGCGGCCTGTTGCTTGGCCTGCTGCTCGGCCAGCCGGCGGTGGGCCTCGGGCCAGGGGACGGGAAGGGCCTCGACCGGGGCCTGCCAGAAGGTGAAGACGGACTCCCGCATGGTGGAGCGCAGGCCGGTCATGACCGAGCGGTGGGGCTCGGAGCGGGCGAACTGCTGCAGGGCGTCCTGGCTCTCCCAGGCCGACAGGGTGTAGAAGGTCCGCTTCGTCGGCCGGGCGATCAGCGAGGCGCCGAGGGCGCCGGGCGCGGTCCGGAGCTGCCGCCAGACGACGAGCGACTTCAGGAAGAAGCGCGGGACGTCGGCGAGCGAGCGGAGCTCGAACCGGGAGGCCATCACGACGGCCTGCGTGCCCGGGGCGGCCGGATGCGGGGTGATCCAGGGGAGCGTGGGCATGGCTGATCCGCCTTCGCTATTGGGTAGTGTCACTATCTATGTTAGACAGTGAAGGTATCCAATGGCTAGGGGAAAGCGGAGTGCCGTGCGCATCTCGGAGTTGAGCCGTCGCAGCGAGGTCCCGATCGCGACGATCAAGTACTACCTGCGGGAGGGCCTGCTGCCGCCCGGCCGCTCCACCTCCGCGACCCAGGCCGAGTACGACGAGACCCATCTGCGGCGGCTCCGGCTGGTCCGGGCGCTGATCGCGGTCCGGGGGCTCAGCGTGAGCGCCACCAAGGAGGTACTGGGCGCGATCGGCGCGCACGGCGGCGAGCAGCACCAGGTGCTCGGGCTGGCGGTCGGCGCCCGGCCGACGGACGACGACGCGGCCGAACCGGCCCCCGCCCCCGGCGCGGCGGAGGTCGACGCGCTGATCGGCGAACTGGGCTGGGAGGTCTCGCCGCACGCACCCGCCCGGGCCGTGCTGGGGGAGACGCTGGAGACCCTCCGCTCGCTCGGCGAGCCGATCGACCGGCGCACCCTGCTCCCGTACGCCGAACTCGCCGAGCGCACCGCCGTCCTCGACCTCGACCGGATCGCCGACACCGAGGACCCACTGGAACAGGCCGAACGCGCCCTGCTCCTGACCGTCCTCCTGGAGCCCGCCCTGCTCGCCCTGCGCCGCCTGGCCCAGGAGAACGAGTCCGCCCGCCGCAACGGCTGAGGGCGGCAGCACTCCGCCGCCCGGCCCCGGGTGGGGCTCAGGCGGCGGATGGCGGGGGTGGCGCGGTCAGCACTCGATGACGTTGACGGCGAGGCCGCCGCGGCTGGTCTCCTTGTACTTGATCTTCATGTCGGCGCCGGTCTCCTTCATGGTCTTGATCGCCTTGTCGAGGGAGACGTGGTGGCGGCCGTCGCCGCGCAGGGCCATCCGGGCGGCCGTGACGGCCTTGACCGAGGCCATGCCGTTGCGCTCGATGCAGGGGATCTGGACCAGGCCGCCGACCGGGTCGCAGGTGAGGCCGAGGTTGTGCTCGATGCCGATCTCGGCGGCGTTCTCGACCTGCTCGGGGGAGCCGCCGAGGACCTCGGCGAGGCCGCCGGCCGCCATCGAGCAGGCGGAGCCGACCTCGCCCTGGCAGCCGACCTCGGCGCCGGAGATGGAGGCGTTCTCCTTGAAGAGCATGCCGATCGCGCCGGCGGCGAGCAGGAAGCGGACGATGCCGTCCTCGTCCGCGCCGGGGATGAAGTTCAGGTAGTAGTGCAGGACGGCGGGGATGATCCCGGCCGCGCCGTTGGTGGGGGCGGTGACGACGCGCTGGCCGGAGGCGTTCTCCTCGTTGACGGCCATCGCGTAGAGGGTCACCCACTCCATGGCGTTGGCCGGGCCGATGCCCTCGGCGCGCAGCGCACGGGCGCCCGAGGCGGCGCGGCGGCGGACCTTGAGACCGCCGGGGAGGATGCCCTCGCGGGACATCCCGGCCCGGACGCACTCCTGCATGACGCGCCAGATCTCCAGCAGGCCGGCCCGGATCTCCTCCTCGGTCCGCCAGGCCTTCTCGTTCTCCAGCATCAGGCCGGAGATGGACAGGCCGGTCTCGCGGCTGAGGCGGAGCAGTTCGTCGCCGGTGCGGAAGGGGTACTTCAGCACGGTGTCGTCGGGCTTCACGCGGTCCGCGCCGAGTGCGTCCTCGTCGACGACGAAGCCGCCGCCGACCGAGTAGTACGTCTTCTCCAGCAGCGTGCTGCCGTCGGCGGCGAAGGCCCAGAGGGTCATGCCGTTGGCGTGGTAGGGCAGCGAGCGGCGGCGGTGCAGGATCAGCTGGTTGCCCGGGTCGAAGTCGATCGGGTGGGTGCCGAGCAGGCGGATCCGCTTCTCGGCGGTGATCCGCTCGACGTCCCGGTCGGCCTGGTCGACGTCGACCGTGCGGGGCGAGTGGCCCTCCAGGCCCAGCAGGACGGCCTTCGGGGTGCCGTGGCCGTGGCCGGTGGCGCCCAGCGAGCCGAAGAGCTCGGCGCGGACGCCCGCCACCCCGGTCAGCAGGTCCTCGGACTTCAGGCGGCGGGCGAACATCCGGGCGGCGCGCATCGGGCCGACGGTGTGGGAACTCGACGGGCCGATGCCGATGGAGAAGAGGTCGAAGACGCTGATGGCCACGGAGGACGTCCTTGTCTGGTCTCGTGGAAGGACTTGCAGGCGGGGTGCTGACACGGAACGGGGCACCGCGCGCACTGTCCAGTGTGCGCGGTGCCCCGGAATCCCAGGTGACCAGGCAGGGTGAGGCCGGTCACCTACAGCCGAATCACAGGTTCGGGTAGAGCGGGTACTTCTCGGCGAGGGCGGTGACCCGGGCCTTCAGCGCGGCGGCGACGGTCTCGTCGAAGGCGGGCTTGAGCGCCTCGGCGATGATGTCGGCGACCTCGCGGAAGTCCTCGGCCTGGAAGCCGCGGGTGGCCAGGGCAGGGGTGCCGATCCGCAGGCCGGAGGTGACCATCGGCGGCCGCGGGTCGTTCGGGATGGCGTTGCGGTTGACCGTGATGCCGACCTCGTGCAGACGGTCCTCGGCCTGCTGGCCGTCGAGCTGGCTGTTGCGCAGGTCGACCAGGACCAGGTGCACGTCGGTGCCGCCGGACAGCACCGAGGCGCCGGCCTCGGCCACGTCGGCCTGGAGCAGGCGCTCGGCGAGGATCCGGGCGCCGTCCAGGGTGCGCTGCTGGCGCTCCTTGAACTCCTCGGTGGCGGCGACCTTGAAGGCGACGGCCTTGCCGGCGATCACGTGCTCCAGCGGGCCGCCCTGCTGGCCGGGGAAGACCGCGGAGTTGATCTTCTTCGCCCACTCGGCCTTGGAGAGGATGACGCCGCCGCGCGGGCCGCCCAGGGTCTTGTGGGTGGTGGTGGTGACCACGTCCGCGTACGGCACCGGGTTGGGGTGCAGGCCCGCGGCGACCAGGCCGGCGAAGTGCGCCATGTCGACCATCAGCAGGGCGCCGACCTCGTCGGCGATCCGGCGGAACGCGGCGAAGTCCAGCTGGCGCGGGTAGGCGGACCAGCCGGCGATGATCAGCTTCGGCTGGTGCTCCTTGGCGAGGCGCTCGACCTCGGCCATGTCGACCTGACCGGTCTTGTCGTCCACGTGGTACGCGGCCACGTTGTAGAGCTTGCCGGAGAAGTTGATCTTCATGCCGTGGGTCAGGTGACCGCCGTGGGCCAGGCTCAGGCCCAGGATGGTGTCGCCCGGCTGGATCAGCGCGAACATCGCGGCGGCGTTGGCCTGCGCGCCGGAGTGCGGCTGGACGTTGGCGTGCTCGGCGCCGAACAGGGCCTTGATCCGGTCGATCGCGATCTGCTCGACCACGTCGACGTGCTCGCAGCCGCCGTAGTAGCGGCGGCCGGGGTAACCCTCGGCGTACTTGTTGGTCAGCACCGAACCCTGGGCCTCCATGACCGCCACCGGGGCGAAGTTCTCGGAGGCGATCATTTCCAGGGTGGTCTGCTGGCGGTGCAGCTCGGCGTCGACCGCGGCGGCGATCTCCGGGTCGAGCGAGTGCAGGGACTGGTTGAGAACCGTCATGGTGTGGTCTTCCCGGGAGGAGAGAAGGAGGTGCCGCGCGTGGCGCGCCCTCGGAAAGGGTGGCGGTGGGCGACGGGAGGGCGGTGGAGGCCCGGTGGCCGGGGTGGCCGCCGCGCTGCGGCCACCCCGAACGGCTGACTCAGGCCGGGTTGGTGAGGGCGTCGTAGTCGGCAGCGCTCAGCAGCTCGTCGGTGGCCTCGACGCGCACCTTGAACAGCCAGCCACCCTCGAAGGGGGCGCTGTTGACCAGCGAGTTGTCGTCCAGGACGTCCTGGTTGACCTCGGTGACCTCACCGGTGACCGGCGAGTACAGGTCGCTGACCGACTTGGTGGACTCGAGCTCGCCACAGGTCTCACCCGCGGTCACGGTGTCGCCCACCTCGGGCAGCTGCACGTAGACGATGTCACCGAGGGCGTCGGCCGCGTGGGCGGTGATCCCGATCGTGGAGACACCGTCCTCGGCGGCGGTCAGCCACTCGTGCTCCTTGGTGTACTGCAGGTGCTGGGGGTTGCTCATGACGTCATTCTCCAGGATGGGAAGCGGGTACGACGAAGCGGGCCGCCGGACGGACGGCTTCGACGTGGATCTTCGGGAAGAGCGGGGCCTCAGCGGGCGCGCTTGTAGAACGGCAGCGCCACGACCTGCACCGGCTCGTGCTTGCCGCGCACGTCCACCGCGACGGTGGTGCCCGGGGCGGCGTGCGCCGCGTCCACGTAGGCGATGGCGATCGGCTTGCCCAGGGTGGGGGAGGGCGCGCCGGAGGTGATCCGGCCGATCGGCTCGCCGTCGGTGGTCACCACGGTGTACTCGGCGCGCGGGACGCGCTTGCCCTCGGAGACCAGGCCGACCAGCACCCGCGGCGGGTTGGCCTCGGCCGCGGCGGCGGCCTGCTCCAGGGCCCGGCGGCCGACGAACGCGCCCTCGTTGGTGGTCTTGTCGAAGCGGACCACCCGGCCGAGACCGGCGTCGAACGGCGTCAGCTCGGTGGAGAGCTCGTGCCCGTAGAGCGGCATGCCGGCCTCCAGGCGCAGCGTGTCGCGGCAGGACAGGCCGCACGGCACGAGCCCGCGCCCGGTGCCGGCCTCGGTCAGCGCGGTCCAGACGTGCGCGGCGTCGCCCGGGTTGCAGAAGATCTCGAAGCCGTCCTCGCCGGTGTAACCGGTGCGGGCGAGCAGCACGTCGCGGCCGGCCACCTGGGCCGGGAGGATCGCGTAGTACTTCAGGCCGGGCAGGTCGGCCTCGGTGGTGTCGGCCAGGATCGCGGTGGACTCCGGGCCCTGGACGGCGATCAGCGAGTAGGTGTCGCGGTCGTCGGAGACGACGGCGTTGTAGCCCTTGGCGCGGGCGATCAGCTCGTCCAGCACCAGCTGGGCGTTGGAGGCGTTGGCGACGACCAGGAAGGCGTCCTCGCGCAGGCGGTAGACGATCAGGTCGTCCAGGATGCCGCCGTTCTCGGCGCAGATCATGGTGTAGCGGGCGCGCAGCTCGCCGAGCGCGGAGACGAAGCCGACCAGCGCGTGGTCCAGCATCTCGCCGGCCTGCGGGCCGGTCACGGTGATCTCACCCATGTGGGAGAGGTCGAAGAGACCCGCCTTGGTGCGGACGGCGAGGTGCTCCTCGCGCTCGCTGCCGTAGCGCAGCGGCATGTCCCAGCCGGCGAAGTCGGTCATGGTCGCGCCGAGGGCGCGGTGCAGCGCGTCGAGCGCGGTGAGGCGGAGGGACGACATGGCCTGGAACTCCTCGGTCTGGGCACTCAGGTGTGCGCACGCCGGACCGGTCCCGCTCGGGGACCGAGCCTGCGCGCGGGCATGCGGCGGCTGGGTCTCCCCATCTGTCGTCGTACCTGAGAGCTTCACCGCACGCGGGCCCGCAGCGCTTTACAGCTAACAGGACAGCATGGCGGCTTGCACCGTGGGTGGGCGCGCGACAGGGCCGTGCGCCGCTTTCCAGATGTGCCTAGCCCGTGCGGTAGGGGGGCCTGAGAGATTCCGGGGAGGACTTGCTCCTTCGGCGCCGGCTGTACCGCCTCTCGGGGGCACTCCGGACTCTCCCGCACGGGTTCGAGCGGCCGGTATGGAGTTAGGGGCCTCGGCGGGAATACGCGGAGACGCGGACATCATGGCACGTCCCGGCGGAAGACGGGAGAGGGGCCCCGGGCCAGGCCTTCGACCGCCGTCCCCCGTCCGTCCCGGCCGGCTTCCCCGGTCCGTCCCGGCTGCCCTCCCCCGTCCGTCCCGACCGCCGTCCTCCGTCCGTCCCGACCGCCCGGCAGCGGCGCGCCCCGCGGCCCCGGGGGCGGGCCCGCTAGGCTGCTCGGCGTCGGCGAGCAGAGGACGGTACAGCGGCGCATGGGGTACCCGGTGGAGCAGCAGCAGGGGTGGAGCGGCCCGGAGGCGGCGCCGCCGGGCGGCGGATGGCCGGCGAACGAGCTGGAGCAGGTGCTCACCGCCGCGCTCGGCGATCCGGGCGCGACCCCCCGGGTGTTCGAGGTACTGGCCCGCAGCCAGGTGTGGATCCCGCTGCCGGCCGGGGGCGACCCGCAGGGCCAGGCGCTGGACCTGCCGACCATCGAGCTGGCCGGCGACCCCTACGTTCCGGTCTTCTCCTCGCAGGAGGTGTTCCTGCAGCAGGTGCCCGGCACGGCGTTCGCGATCGCGCCGGTCTGGGAGTTCGCCCGCGGGCTGCCGCTGGGCGTGGGCATCGCGGTGAACCCGGACGCGCCGGTGGGCATCCCGGTGCCGCCGCAGGGTGTCGCCGAGCTGCGGCGCGGGCCGCGCGAGGACCGCTGGGACGCCCCGCAGGCGCCGACCGGCGGCCGGGTGGCGCTGCGCGAGCCGGTGCCGGGCGAGGACCCGGAGGCCTTCCTGGCCGCCTGCCGGTACGAACTGTCGGCCCTGCCCGGCGTACTGACCGCCAGGCGGGCGCTGGCCAGCGTCGAGGGCGAGCCGACGGTGATGTTCGTCGGCGTCCAGCTCGACCCGGCGGGCCCGGCCGAGCCGGCCGCGGTGAACGAGGCACTGGGCCGCGCGCTGGGAACCGCGCCGCTGCCCGGCGGCGTCCACCTCGTACTGCTCGACCTCGCGGACGATCCCGTGGTCGAGTGGTTGCTCAACCGGGTCCAGCCGTTCTACACACGGATGTGACGCGTTCCTCCTCGCCCGGCACCGGGTCGGAGGGCCCAGGCAGGCACGTCGGCGTGGCGATGGTCGGCGGCGCCCCATAGGGTGCCTGCAGATGACCGCCGGGCCGGCGGGCAGGTGAGAGAAGAAGAGGCGCAGCGAGGTGGGCGCATGAGTGCGGGAGCGGTAGCGGGCGGTGCACCGGGGCCCTGGGGCCAGGCACCCGCCGGGCGCCCCGGCGCGGATCCGAGAGCGCTGGAGCACGCCCTGCGCGAGGTCGCGCCGGAACGCTGGGAGGCGTACGAGGCGCTGCTGCACGCCCTGGCCGCGGGGCAGGTCTGGATGCTGCTCTGGCACGGTACGCCGGGCAGTGCGGACGCCCAGTACGGGAACATGGAGATCAGCGGCCACGGCTACGCGCCGGCCGTCACCTCGCCCGAGCAGCTGGCGGCGTCCGGCTGGGCGCGGGCGCACGAGGTGATCTCGGGGCGCGAGATCGCCGCCTCGCTCTATCGCACCCGCTGGGGCCTCTGGCTGAATCCGCACGCCCCCGGCGGCGGCGTCGGGGTGCCCTGGGCGGACCTGCGGCGGATCGCGGCCGGTCTGGACCGGCTGCCGGCCGGGCCGCTGAAGCTGAGCGAACCGCAGCTGCCGGCCCAGCAGTTCTTCGCGCTGCTGGAGCGGCAGGCGGTCGAGGTGCGGGCGGTCAAGGCGTTGCGCCGGGCCTGGGTGCAGCCCTCCGTGGGCGAGCCGTACCTGGCGATCGGTCTTGAGCTGTACGAGAGTTCGCCGCCCACGGTGGAGGCCGTCCGGGCGCTGATGCAGCGCGCGATCGCGGTCGCCCCGGAGGGGTTGGCCGTCTCCACGGTGGCCATGGGGGACGAGTACGACCCGGTGGCGCTCTGGATGCGGGCCAACGCGCGGCCGTTCTACGACCGCGAGGCGGGCGGCCACGGCCGTTCGCAGGCGGCGCCGTACCCGCCGGTCCCGCCGCCGCCCTACGCCTCCCAGACGGGGCCGGCGTACGGCTACGGGACCCAGCCGCCCGGCCCGGGGTGGCCGGGGCAGCAGCCGCCGCCGCAGCAGCCGTGGCCCGGCTACCCCGGGCGCTGACGCCGCCGGGGCGCCGAAGCGGCGGACGGTTCGGACGTCTGCCGCGATCGCGGGCAGGTCGGGCGTGCGCCGTAAGCCCGGGCAGGTCGGGCGTGCGGCGCGATCGCGGGCAGTTCGGTTGCCGGCGTCACAATCACGGCAACTCGGATGTTCGTGTGACGACTACGGGCACTTCGGACGCCTGTCGCAATCACCGGCGCTTCGGGTGTTTGTGGTGCAGTAGCGGGTAGTTCGGGTGCATGCACCCAAAGCCCTCCACCAGGACCGACTTGACGATCAGTCAAGTCGGTCCTGGTGTTTTCCGGACGGATTCCCGGTTGATTCGGTGCAGCCTCTTGACATGCATGTAACAGCTGTGTGAAGAGGGATATGCCGAAGATCAGGGGGTGCATGCCAACAGATCACAGTTGGGCATCTCTCGGTTGTCAGGGCTGGCGTAAGCCAGTTCGGATGGCAGAGAGTTCTGCGCAACGCACCGCGCGTACTCGGAGCCCCACGAGGGTGAACGCGCAGGCGGACCGCTTGAGCCTCGTGATGCCCATCCCGCGCGGCCGCAGTACCCGAGCACGTCGCACCGCTGAACACTCGCACCCGTACTTCCGCACGTCCGCACCAGCCGTACCGCCGAACCGGCGACCGGCACCCGTGGGCCGGCCACCGTCGGCGAGGGGACCGAACTGACCATGACCGCACCCATCAAGACCGCCGGGGACACACCGGAGGCAGCCGCCCCCGCGAGCCCGGCCAAGAAGATCGAGGGCCGCTCGCTCGGCCAGATCGCCTGGACCCGCTTCAAGCGGGACAAGGCCGCCGTCGCCGGCGGCGTCGTGGTGATCCTGCTCATCCTGCTCGCCGTGCTGGCCAAGCCGATCGAGTCGGTGTTCGGCCTGGATCCCGACGCGCTCAACCAGGACCTCCTGGACGCCAACCTCGGCGGCCTGCCGCTCGGGGACTGGGGCGGCATGAGTGCCGACCACCCGCTCGGCGTGGACCCGCTGCAGGGCCGTGACCTGCTCTCCCGCGTCATCGAGGGCTCCTGGGTCTCGCTGCTCGTCGCCTTCGGGGCGACCCTGCTCTCCAACACCCTCGGCACCGTGCTCGGCGTGATGGCCGGCTACTACGGCGGCTGGGTGGACGCCCTGATCAGCCGGGTGATGGACGTCTTCCTGGCCTTCCCGCTGCTGCTCTTCGCCATCGCGATCTCCGCCTCGCTCCAGGGCGGCGCGTTCGGCCTGCACGGCCTCCCGCTGCACATCGGCGTGCTGATCTTCGTGATCGGCTTCTTCAACTGGCCCTACATGGGCCGGATCGTGCGCGGCCAGACCCTCTCGCTGCGCGAGCGCGAGTTCGTCTACGCCGCCCGCAGCCTGGGCGCCCGGGGGCCGTTCATCCTGTTCAAGGAACTGCTGCCCAACCTGGTCGGTCCGATCCTGGTCTACTCGACCCTGCTGATCCCGACCAACATCCTCTTCGAGGCGGGCCTCAGCTTCCTCGGCGTCGGCATCCAGGCCCCGCAGGCCTCCTGGGGCGGGATGCTCAACGACGCGATCAAGTACTACCAGGTGGATCCCCAGTACATGGTGGTCCCCGGTATGGCGATCTTCCTCACGGTGCTCGCCTTCAACCTGCTCGGCGACGGGCTGCGTGACGCCCTCGATCCCAAGAGCAACTGACATTCCGTCAGGACCCTCCGATCCGCCATCACTTCCTCAAGGGGTTGATCTCACCATGCGTAGGTCCCGTACCGTCGCGCTGACCGCAGCGGCCGCTGCCGCGGTCCTGGTCGTCACCGGGTGTTCCTCCGGTTCCAAGAGCGGGGACAGCTCGGCCTCCTCCGCCGCGCCCGGCGGCGGCGCCGACGCGGCCACCAAGGGCATCGTCAACGCCTCGGACAAGAAGGGCGGGACGGTCACCTACGAGATGAAGGGCACGCCGGACTCGCTGGACCCGGGCAACACGTACTACGCGTACATCTACAACTTCTCGCGCCTGTACGGGCGTCCGCTGACCACCTTCGCGCCGGGCCCCGGCGACGAGGGCAACAAGCTGGTCCCGGACCTCGCCGAGTCCATGGGCCAGCCCAGTGCGGACGGCCTGACCTGGACGTACAAGCTGCGGGCGGGCCTCAAGTACGAGGACGGCAGCGCGATCACGTCCAAGGACGTGAAGTACGCGGTGGAGCGCTCCAACTTCGCCCCGGACGTGTTCTCCAACGGTCCGACGTACTTCAAGGACCTGCTGGTCGACAACCCGACCCCGTACGAGGGCCCGTACAAGGACACCTCCGGCGACCTGAAGTCCATCGAGACGCCGGACGACCTGACCGTGGTCTTCCACCTGAAGCACGCCTTCGCGGACTTCGACTACCTGGTCTCCGCCCCGCAGACCGTGCCGGTCCCGAAGGACAAGGACAAGGGCGCCGACTACGTCAAGCACCCGCTCGCCTCGGGCTCGTACAAGTTCGAGTCCTACGAGGACGGCAAGCAGCTCACCCTGGTGCCGAACACCAACTGGGACAAGGCGAGCGACCCGATCCGCAAGCAGCTCGCGGACAAGATCCTGCTCAAGATGAACATCGAGCAGTCCACCATCGACAAGGACCTGCTGGCCGGCAACGCCCAGGTGGACCTCGTCGGCGGCGGCGTCGACCCGCAGACCCAGGCGCAGATCCTGCAGAACCCGAAGCTCAAGGCGAAGACCGACAACGCGTACGGCGGCCGCCTGGTCTACACCGCGATCGACACCCACGTCGCGCCGTTCGACAACATCGAGTGCCGCAAGGCCGTCCAGTACGCGATCGACAAGGTCTCGGTGCAGACCGCGGTCGGCGGCCCGATCCGCGGCCAGATCGCCAACTCGGTCCTCCCGGCCGACATCCCCGGTCACCAGGACATCAACCTGTACGAGACCAAGGACAACAAGGGCGACGAGGCCAAGGCCAAGGAAGCCCTCAAGGCCTGCGGCAAGGAGGGCGGCTTCTCGACCGTCCTGAGCGCCCGGACCGAGCGCGCCACCGAGATCGCCGCCGCGACCTCGATCCAGGCCGCGCTGAAGAAGGTCGGCATCAACGCCGAGATCCAGCAGTTCCCGCAGGGCAAGTACCTCTCCGACAACGTCGGCGTGCCGGCGAAGAACAAGGAGAAGAACATCGGCCTGATGATGATGCAGTGGGGCGCCGACTGGCCGACCGGCTACGGCTTCCTGCAGCAGATCGTCGACGGCCGCGCCATCAAGGAGGCGGGTAACAGCAACCTGGCCTCGCTGAACGACCCGGCGATCAACAAGCTGATCGACGACGCCGCGGTCAACACCGACAAGGCGGCCCGCGAGAAGATCTACGCGGAGATCGACAAGAAGGTCATGGAGCAGGCGGTCTACGTCCCGCTGACCTACTTCAAGGTGTTCCTGTACCGCTCGGACACCGCCACCAACGTCGTCTCCACCTCGGCCTTCTCGGGTGAGTACGACTACCTGAACATCGGTACGACCAAGTAAGAGCCTGGCTCCGCATCCCTGAAGGCAGGTGAAGGCAGCGGCGCCCGCCGCCGTCCGGAAGATCCCGGACGGCGGCGGGCCGCCGGAGCCGACCAACTGTGTTTGCCTACATCCTCCGCAGGACGCTCGCGGCCGTGGTGCTGCTGCTCGTGGTCAGCGCGGTCACCTTCGCGATCTTCTTCCTGCTGCCGCGCCTGGCCGGCGAGACGACCGATCAGCTGGCCACGCAGTACATCGGGAAGAACCCGTCCCCCGAGGCGGTCGCGGCGGTCAAGAAGAACCTCGGCTTCGACCAGCCGATCTACGTCCAGTACGGGCGCTTCCTGAAGGCGCTGGTCACCGGTGCCGAGTACAAGTTCGGCCCGGACGCGGCCACCTGCCACGTGCCCTGCTTCGGCTACTCCTTCAAGAACCACCTGGAGGTCTGGCCCGAGCTGACCAAGCGCATCCCGATCACGCTGTCACTGGCCATCGGTGCCGCCGTGCTCTGGCTGGTCTCCGGCGTCACCACCGGTGTCATCTCC
This sequence comes from Kitasatospora sp. NPDC058218, assembly GCF_042882445.1. NCBI lineage: Bacteria > Bacillati > Actinomycetota > Actinomycetes > Kitasatosporales > Streptomycetaceae > Kitasatospora > Kitasatospora sp. NPDC058218. Next base: position 158,338 of record NZ_JBHVWC010000008.1, read on the forward strand.
GCGCTCAAGCCGAAGTCGATCTTCGACCGGCTCTCGATGGGCGTCGCCCTGGCCGGCGTCTCGCTGCCGGTCTTCTTCACCGGTGCGCTGCTGCTCACGCTCTTCAGCTACGAGTGGCCGATCCTGGACAACCTCCAGTACGTCAACTTCACCGACGACCCGCTGATGTGGGCCCGCAACCTGATCCTCCCGTGGATCTCGCTGGCCTTCCTCTACTCCGCGCTCTACGCCCGGCTCACCCGCGCCGGGATGCTGGAGACGATGAGCGAGGACTACATCCGCACCGCCCGGGCCAAGGGCCTGGTCGAGCGCAAGGTGGTCGTGAAGCACGGGCTGCGCTCCGCGCTCACCCCGGTCGTCACCATCTTCGGCATGGACCTCGGCCTGCTGCTCGGCGGTGCGCTGATCACCGAACAGGTGTTCTCGCTCCAGGGCGTCGGCGCCTTCGCGGTCTCGGCGATCGCCGACAACGACCTGCCGAAGATCCTCGGCGTCACGCTGCTCGCCGCCTTCTTCATCGTCCTCTGCAACCTCGTGGTTGACCTCCTGTACGCCGCTGTCGACCCCCGAGTGAGGCTGTCGTGACCGAGCTCCAGAAGACCCCGGCGCCGGTGGCCTCCGCGACCGGGGACCCGTTCCTCTCGGTGCGGGACCTGCGGATCCACTTCGACACCGACGACGGCCTGGTCCGCTCGGTCGACGGGGTCAGCTTCGACCTGCACAAGGGGAAGACCCTCGGGATCGTCGGCGAGTCCGGCTCCGGGAAGTCCGTCACCTCGCTCGGCATCATGGGCCTGCACCGCTCCAAGCGGGCCCGGATCAGCGGCGAGATCCACCTGGACGGCGAGGAGCTGATCGCGGCCGGCCCCGAGCGGGTCCGCGAGCTGCGCGGCCGCCAGATGGCGATGATCTTCCAGGACCCGCTCACCGCGATGCACCCCTACTACAGCGTCGGGGCGCAGATCGTCGAGGCCTACCGGGTGCACCACCCGCGGGCCAGCAAGAAGCAGGCCCGCGCCCGCGCGGTCGAGATGCTCGACCGGGTCGGCATCCCGCAGCCCGACCGCCGGGTGGACGACTACCCGCACCAGTTCTCGGGCGGCATGCGCCAGCGCGCGATGATCGCGATGGCCCTGGTCAACGACCCCTCGCTGCTGATCGCCGACGAGCCCACCACCGCGCTGGACGTCACCGTCCAGGCGCAGATCCTGGACCTCATCCGCGACCTCCAGCAGGAGTTCGGCTCGGCCGTCATCGTCATCACCCACGACCTCGGGGTGGTCGCCGAACTCGCCGACGACATCCTGGTCATGTACGGCGGCAAGTGCATCGAGCGCGGCCCCGCCGACACCCTCTTCGACGCGCCCCAACACCCCTACACCTGGGGTCTGCTGGGCTCGATGCCGCGTCTCGACCGCGAGCTCCAGGAGCGGCTCGTCCCGGTGAAGGGCACCCCGCCCAGCCTGATCAACGTGCCGTCCGGCTGCGCCTTCCACCCGCGCTGCCCGTACGCGGAGCTGACCGGCGGGCGCTCGGTCGACGAGACCCCCGTCCTGGTCGAGGCGGCGCCCGGGCACCACGCGGCCTGCCACCTCGCCGCCGCCGACCGGCACCGCATCTTCACCGAAGAGATCGCGCCCCGGCTGTGAGCCCGGTTTCGTACCACCATTCTGGAGAGAACCGATGACGGACACTCAGGCGGCGGCCCCCGAGCCCATGAAGAAGGTGCCCGCACCCGCGCCCGCCCCCGACCGCGAGCCGCTGCTCCGGGTGACCGGTCTCACCCGGCACTTCCCGATCAAGGGCGGTCTGCTGCGCCGCAACACCGGGGCGGTGCGGGCCGTCGACGGCATCGACTTCACGGTCAACGCGGGGGAGACCCTGGGCGTCGTCGGTGAGTCCGGCTGCGGCAAGTCGACGATGGGCCGACTGGTCACCCGCCTCGACGAACCCACCGCCGGGAAGATCGAGTTCGAGGGCACCGACATCACCCACCTCGGCGCGGGCGCGATGCGGCCGCTCCGCCGCGACATCCAGATGATCTTCCAGGACCCGTACTCCTCGCTGAACCCGCGGCACACCGTCGGCACCATCGTCGGCGCGCCGTTCCGGCTGCAGAAGGTGCAGACCGAGGGCGGGGTCAAGAAGGCCGTCCAGGAGCTGCTGGAGCTGTGCGGGCTCAGCCCCGAGCACTACAACCGCTACCCGCACGAGTTCTCCGGCGGCCAGCGCCAGCGCATCGGCATCGCCCGGGCCCTCGCGCTGCGGCCCAAGATGGTCGTCGCCGACGAGCCGGTCTCCGCGCTCGACGTCTCCATCCAGGCGCAGGTGGTCAACCTGCTGGACGACCTCCAGCGCGAGCTCGGCCTGACCTACCTGATCATCGCGCACGACCTCTCGGTGGTCCGGCACGTCTCGGACCGGGTCGCGGTGATGTACCTCGGCAAGGTCGTCGAGATCGCCGACCGGGACTCGCTCTACGCCGCCCCGATGCACCCGTACACCACCGCGCTGATGTCCGCGGTGCCGGTGCCCGACCCGCGCCGCCGGCAGCAGGGCGGGCGCGAGCGGATCCTGCTCAAGGGCGACGTGCCCTCCCCGATCAACCCGCCGTCCGGCTGCCGGTTCCGCACCCGCTGCTGGAAGGCGCAGGACGTCTGCGCGGCCCAGGAGCCGCCGCTCGTCGCGCTGAAGTCCGGCCACCAGGTGGCCTGCCACTTCCCGGAGAACAGCCCCGCCGGTGGCGACAAGGTGCTCGCCACCGCATGACGACCGGGGGGCGCCGGCCACTGCCTTCGGGCTGCGGCCGGCGCCCCTTCGCGTGGCGGTGGACTGTTGCGCGGCGTGTCGGCGGATGTCGTGCGCGTGACATTCGACGGGGTGCGGTGCCCGGTGGGTCCATAGTTGTCCGGTGACATCGCAGATCTTCCCCTCCCACGTGCAGCAGAGTCTGGACCTGGTCGGCATCTTCGTCTTCGCCCTCTCCGGAGGGCTGCTGGCCGTGCGCAAGAACATGGACATCTTCGGGATCTGTGTGCTGGCGGAGGTGACCGCGCTGGGTGGCGGGGTCATGCGGGACCTCGTCATCGGAGCCACCCCGGTGGCGGCCTTCTCCAACCTCGGGTACTTCAGCACGCCGCTGGTGGCCGGCCTGGTGGTGTTCTTCCTGCACCCCGAGGTCGAGCGGATCAACCGCGCGGTGCAGACCCTGGACGCGCTCGGCCTCGGGCTGTTCTGCGTCACCGGGACGGCCAAGGCGCACGACTACGGCCTCGGCGCGGTGGCCGCGATGGCGCTCGGCATGGTGACGGCGGCCGGCGGCGGCGTGATGCGCGACATGCTCGCCGGGGAGATCCCCTCGCTGCTGCGCTGGGACCGGGAGATCTACGCCGTCCCGGCCCTGGTCGGCTCCGCGCTGGTGGTGGTGCTGATCGGCCTCGACCGGCTGACCGCGCTCACCGGGACGGCGGCCGCGCTGACCGCCTTCGTGCTGCGGATGCTCGCCCTCAAGTACGGCTGGCGCGCGCCGCGGGCCTGGCACCGCAACGGTTCTCGCACCAGCGAGGAGTAGGCGAGCCCCCGTACGCCAGCGAGATCGCCTCGGCGGTGCAGAGCAGCTCGGGCAGCAGCCGGACCAGCTCGACCGGCGGCACCCGGTCGATCGGGGCGCTGACCGCGCAGGCCGCGATCGGCCGCCCGGCGCTGCCGGCCACCGGGGCGGCCACGCAGGCCACCGCCTCCCGGTGCTCGGCCGACTCGGCCGCCCAGCCCTGGCGGCGGACGGCGGCCAGCTCGGCGGGCAGCTCCTCCTCGCCGACGCCGTCCTCGGGCAGGCCGGCCAGCAGCACCCGGCCGATCGCGGTGCCGGCCGCCGGGGCGCGCCGCCCGATCCGGGTCGGCCGGGCGGCGTCGTTCCCCGGCCAGCGGCCGGCCAGCTCGTCCAGGTAGAGGACCTCGCCGTCCTGCAGGACGGCGAGCTGGACGGTCAGCCCGCAGCGCCGGTTGAGGGCGGCCAGGTAGGGCGCGGCGATCTGGCGGACGTCGATCTCCTCCAGCGCCCGGTGGGCGAGCGAGAGGACACGGCCGCCGAGCCGGTAGCGCCGGTCCGACTGGCGGTGGACGAAGCCGTGCTCCTCCAGCGTGCGCAGCAGGCGCAGCGCGGTGGACTTGTGCACGCCGATGCTGGTCGCGGCCTGGTCGAGGGTGACCGGGCCGTCGCCGAGGGAGCCGAGGAGGGTGAGGGCACGGTCGACCGACTGCGACATTGCGCCCCCAGTCGTGGTCCGGTCCGGCCGATTGCAGTGGCCGACAGGCTAACCGTTCGCCACCGCGCCGGACCAACGAGCCCCCGGTTGTCCGGGCTTGGGGGTCGCCCGGCGGGCGGCGCGCGGCCGGTGGGTGGCGGGCGCGCTGCCGTCCGGTGGCAGGCAGGTGGCGGACGGTTGGCCGGATCGGGGCGTTTGCGGACGCTGCGCGGTGCCCGGATCGCTCCGGTGGCCCGAGCGCCGTGCGGTGGCCCTCTACAATCGGATGGTTATGCCATACCTGGACCATGCGGCGACCACGCCGATGCTGCCCGAGGCGATCGCCGCGATGAGCGCGCACCTGGGGGTCGTCGGCAACGCCTCCTCCCTGCACGCGTCGGGCCGCCGGGCCCGCCGCGTGGTCGAGGAGTCCCGCGAGTCGCTGGCCGAGTCGCTGGGTGCCCGCCCCAGCGAGATCGTCCTCACCGGCGGCGGCACCGAGTCCGACAACCTGGCCGTCAAGGGCCTGTACTGGGCCCGACGGGGGGCCGACCCGGCCCGGACGAGGGTGCTGTGCAGCCCGGTCGAGCACCACGCGGTGCTGGACGCGGTGCACTGGCTCTCCGAGCACGAGGGCGCCCAGGTCGACTACCTGCCGGTGGACGGCTACGGCCGGGTCCACCCGGCGGCGCTGCGCGAGGCGATCGAACGCGACCCCGCCTCCGTCGCGCTGGTCACCGTGATGTGGGCCAACAACGAGGTCGGCACCGTCCAGCCGGTCACCGAACTCGCCGCGGTGGCAGCTGAGTTCGGTATCCCGATGCATGCCGACGCGGTCCAGGCGCTCGGTCAGGTACCGGTCTCCTTCGCGGAGTCCGGGCTCACCGCGCTCACCGTCACCGGCCACAAGGTCGGCGGCCCGTACGGCATCGGCGCACTGCTGCTGTCGCGCGGCGCCACGCCCGTGCCGCTGTTGCACGGCGGCGGCCAGGAGCGCGACGTCCGCTCCGGCACGCTGGACGCACCGGCCACCGCGGGCTTCGCGGCCGCCGCGGCGCTCGCGGTCGAGCGGCGGGACGAGCACGCGGCCGTGCTCGGCGCGCTGCGGGACGAACTGGTCGCCTCGGTGCTGGCCGGCGTCCCGGACGCGGTGCTCAACGGCGACCCGACGGCGCAGGGGCGGCTGCCCGCCAACGCGCACTTCTCCTTCCCCGGCTGCGAGGGCGACGCGCTGCTGATGCTGCTCGACGCCCAGGGCATCGAGTGCTCGACCGGCTCGGCCTGCTCGGCGGGGGTGCCGCAGCCCAGCCACGTCCTGCTGGCGATGGGCGTCGACCCGCTGCTGGCCCGCGCCTCGCTGCGGTTCTCGCTCGGCCACACCTCCACCAGGGAGGACGTCACCGCGCTCGCCGGGGCCATCGCACCGGTGGTCCAGCGCGCCCGCAACGCGGGACTGGCGGCGGCCGCGAGGCGCTGAATATCCCGGTCGTGAGTCAGCCGTGACCACGTACTCTTGTTGGCATCATGACTGACTTCCCCGGTGCCCCGACCGCCCCGTCCACTGGCCGCCTGCGCGTGCTCGCGGCGATGTCCGGCGGGGTGGACTCCGCCGTCGCCGCCGCCCGTGCCGCCGAAGCGGGCCACGAGGTGACGGGCGTGCACCTGGCGCTCTCGGCCAATCCGCAGTCCTTCCGCACCGGCGCCCGCGGCTGCTGCACCATCGAGGACTCCCGCGACGCCCGCCGGGCGGCCGACGTGATCGGCATCCCGTTCTACGTCTGGGACCTCGCCGAGCGGTTCCGCGAGGACGTCATCGACGACTTCGTCGCCGAGTACGCGGCCGGCCGCACGCCCAACCCCTGCCTGCGCTGCAACGAGAAGATCAAGTTCGCGGCGCTGCTGGACAAGGCGATCGCGCTCGGCTTCGACGCCGTCTGCACCGGCCACTACGCCCGGATCATCGACCTGCCCTCCGGTGAGCGCCAGCTGCACCGCGCCGTCGACGCCGCCAAGGACCAGTCCTACGTGCTCGGCGTGCTCGACGCCGACCAGCTCGCCCACTCGCTCTTCCCGCTCGGCGACACCACCAAGGACGTCATCCGCGAGGAGGCCGAGCGCCGCGGCCTGGCCGTCGCCAAGAAGCCGGACAGCCACGACATCTGCTTCATCGCGGACGGCGACACCCAGGGCTTCCTGGCCAAGCACCTCGGCACCGCCACCGGCGACATCGTCGACGCGGACGGCACCAAGCTCGGCGAGCACGACGGCGCCTACGGCTTCACCATCGGCCAGCGCAAGGGTCTGCGGATCGGCCGCCCGGCCGCCGACGGCAAGCCGCGCTACGTCCTCGACATCTCCCCGGTGAACAACACGGTCACCGTCGGCCCGGTCGAGGGCCTGGACGTGACGGCCCTGACCGCGATCCGCCCGCGCTGGTGCGGCACCGAGGCGCTCGCCGACGGCCGCTACACCGCCCAGCTCCGCGCCCACGGCGAGGAGGTCCCGGTGGCCGCCTCGGTCGTCGACGGCGAACTGCGCGTCGCCCTGGACACCGCGGTGCGCGGCATCGCCCCCGGCCAGGCCGTGGTGCTGTACGACGGCACCCGCGTCGTCGGCTCCGCCACCATCGCGACGACGGAGCGCCGGGCGGTCACCGCGTAGTCCTACGGTTTTCGGGGCCCGGCCGTCCGCGCCGGACGGCCGGGCCCCGGTGCGTGTCACGCGTGCCGCGGAACGGGACGGTCCGGGGAGTCCAACCAGACGCGCTGCCCGTCCGGGGCGACGGTCAGGCCGAACCGCTCGTACCCGGGGCGGCCCTGGTCGGCCCACCACCGGTAGGTGGCGGCCACCTCGTCCCACAGCCTGCGGGGGCCGGACTGGTACACCTCGTACTCCGTGCGGTCCCGCTCGTAGTCGGCGGAGGCCCACGACAGGGTGTCCCGGCTGTAGAGCCACAGCGTGTACGCGCCGTCCTCGTAGCGCTCCGCCCGCCAGAACGCACCGGGCACACCGGACCCGACGAGGAACTGCTCGAACCACCCGCCCGTGTCCGGAGGGGCGAGGGCGGTCGTGCTCCTCACCCCGTCGGCCGGCCACTCCTGCCCGTGCAGGTAGTCCTCGAAGGGCGGCCGGTCCGTGCGCTGCTGGCGCAGCCGCATGAACGCCGAACTCCGGGTGAACCTGCCGCTCGCGCCGGTCCCGTCGTCGTTCACGGTCAGCCGGACGATCTGCTCGCCGCCGTACTCGGTGCCGAACGGGGCGACGACGATCCCGCCGGGGGCCGTCTGCTCCAGCCACGCCGGAGGGATCTCCAGCAGGGAGCAGGTGGCGATGACCCGGTCGTACGGAGCACCGTCCGCCCACCCCGCCCGCCCGTCGCCCTCGACCACGGTCGGTCCGAGTCCGGCCCGCGCCAGGTTCTCCCGGGCGCCGCGAGCAACGTCCGGGTCGTACTCGACGGTCACCACGTGGGGATCGCCCAGGCGGTGAGCCAGCAGGCCGGCGTTCCACCCGGTGCCGGCGCCGATCTCCAACACCCGGTCGCCCGGTCGCACGTCCAGGTCCTGGAGCATCGAGAACACCATGGTCGGCATGGAGTTGGACGAAGTCGGCGTCGTGCCGAGCCCGTCCCCCTCGTGGCTCCCGTCGTCCCACTGCGTGGTCAGCGGGATGTCCGAGTACACCGCCCGCCGCCACGCCTCGGGGTCCTGCGACCGGTACACCACCGGATTCTGTTCGGTGCCGTCCGCGATGCCCGGCCAGATGCGGTCCGGGACGAACAGCTCGCGGGGCACCGCCTTGAAGGAGGGGAGCCAGTCGGAGGAGAGCGCGCCGCCGGCCACCAGCGCGGAGGCGAGCCCCAGGGGGCCCGCCTCCTTGTGCGTCTCGCCGGTCACTTGCTGCCGCCGCCCGCCGGGGCCGAACCGTCCGAGGTGTTCCCGCCCTCGTCCCAACCGCCGCCGCCGTGCCCGGCGCCCTTGTTGCTGTCGTCCTGCTGGCCGCCGCCCTTGCCGTCGCCGGTTCCGCCGCCGCGCTTGCCCATGTCCGTACCTCCGTGCTGGTCGGGCCGGCGGGCGATTGCCGCCCGCCGGGGTGTCGCCTGGCCGCCTCTCGCATCCTCCAGGAGGTATGCGGGGCGGCAGCTCCGTGTGGGCGCGTGACCGCCCGCGCGGATGCCTCCGCTGTCACCGGGGATTGCCTCGTCCGGGCAGCGGGAGCCGGTGGGGTTACCGCTCGTTGCCCGCTTGACCTGCTCGGTTGACGGTCCGGCGGCCGGGGCGAAGGGGGCGGGTGTTGGGGGGCATGGCGGTGCTCCTCTCGATCGGTGGCGCGGTGGTGTCCTGCTCGTGTCGCCGCCGGCCCGGCGGCGACACGAGCAGGAGGTCAGCGGGTCAGTACGAGCGCGGCGGCGACGAGGTGGAACAGGGCCGCCGCTGATACGGCGCAGGCGGTCCAGACCCGGAGGGGTTCGAGGGCTTCGAGATCGTCGGAGTGTCGCCTCGTGGACAGGTCGGTCACCGAGCGACATCGGCATGGACGACCTTGCCGAACGGCTCGACCGTGACTCCCCACCGGCCGCCGGTGAGCTGATGGACGAGCGCGAGCCCACGGTGGCACTCGTCGTCGTCGGAGGCGGGGAGGAGGACGGGCAGGCATCGCGAGCCGTCCCGCACCGAGATCCGCACGGTCGCGTCGGTGACGAGTGTGACGCTGACCGTCATTCGCCGATGACATCCGGTCTTCGTTGCGTTGGTCACCAGCTCGCTGGTGACCAACGCAGCAGTGTCGATCAGGTGGAGCAGACCCCACTCCGTCAGCACCTCGCGGACCAGCCGCCGAGCCCGGCCCACCGATTCGGGCTGGTAGGGCAGGTACAAGGCCGCCGACTCGGTCAGCTCGCCGATGGTCGGCTCGGCGATGGCAGTCACCGGAGGGCGGAGCAGTTGCTTGCGTCCGCAGCCCGTGTGAGCCGACAACGTGGTGGGTCGAGGCAAGGTCACCCCCACGGGTGGTTTGGTGGATCTCTCGCTGTTGGTCGATGCGCTGGCGAGGTACTCCTAGTTCACCGTTCCGGGAGGGCCCGTGGGTCGATCGGGACCGGACGTTCCACCGGACGTTTGGCGCATGCGGGGCGTTACTCGGTGGGAGGGTGTCCTGGTCGTACGTTTGCTGAGGGGGGTCTGTGTCAGTGCTGCCATTAGCCGATCAACGAAGAGTCGCCGGATACACCCAAGAGGCGTTTGTTACGGCGTTCTCGGACATGGCGCGGCGCATGGGCGTTGACGCAGCAGTGAGCGTGCGCCAACTCCGTCGGTGGGAGTCGCCCGATCCGCCCCTGCCGCACCCCGGGCAACAGGCTGTACTGGAAGCACTCTTGGGTGTCCCGCTTGCCGAACTCGGTTTCACCGTCCCGTTGGAGCGGGTTCACAGCACACCGAAGTGCGGGCAACAGGAAGGCGTGTTGCACCGTCGACAGTTCGTCGTAGATGTCGGAGCCCTCCTCGGTGTCTCCGCCCTCCCAACCTCGCGGACCGGCCGGCGCATCGGTTCGATCGACGTGCGGGCCTTCCAGTCGGACATTTCCGGGCTGTATGCCATTGATCATTCGCGCGGCGGCCGGGTCGCTCGGCAGGCTGCCACGCGCGTGCTGAGGAGCATAGAGAAGGTCATGACCGATGGGGTGTACCTTGCACCAGTCGGGCGTGAACTTCACGGCCTGGCAGGAACGTTGCACTCTCACCTCGGATGGATCGAGTTCGACGCGGGGAGGACGGCGGCGGCCCGTGTAGCGTGCGTCGAGGCGTTGGCCTCGGCCCGTTTGGTGGACGATCCGGTGCTGGAGGTTCGGGCGCTTGACAGCCTCTCTCTGCTCGCGGTTGAGCAGAAACGGCCTTGGGAAGCGGTCGCGGCGGTGACCGCCGCCGGGGCGATCGCCCAGGTGCACGGCGGGCCGAGAGTGAAATCAGTGGTCGCGCTGCGGCAGGCTCGGGCGCTTTCATCGGCAGGTGACCATCCGGGGGCCCGGCGGGCTCTGTCACAGGCTCTGACGTGGCAAGACAGGTCCGACAGGGACACCAATGCACCACCGTGGACGGCGTTTGCCGGTCAGGTCGAGGTGGACTACGCGACGGCCGCGTGGCATGTGGAGACCGGGCACCCGGCGTACGCGGTCCCGTTCCTTCGGGCCGCCGTCGACCGGCTCGGCCCGACGTACAGCCGAAACGCGGCACTGTACCGGGCGCGGTTGGCCGAGGTGCTGATGAAGGTGGGCGAGGTCGAGGAAGCCTGTGCAGAGGTGGTTGCCAGCGCCAATGCCGCACAAGGGATGGCTTCGGCTCGGCTCGCTGACCGGCTGCGTACGGTGGCAGCCTCGGCCGCGGGTGTGGACACAGCGGTGGCACGGGACTGTGTCGAGGAGCTCAGGGTGCTCGGTGTGACGGTGCGAAAGCGGAGGACGGTGTGACGGTGACTGTTCGGCTTCTTCATGGTGAGGAAACGGCAGGTCTTGAGCCGCAGTTGAAGGAGGTGTTCGCGGAGGCGTTCGCGGAGCCCCCTTACGGGGAGGGGCCGGCCGACGTGGAGCGGGCCTTCCGGCGGTTCCGCTCGCAGGTGCGGAGACGCGGTTTCCGCGCTGCCGTCGCCTTCGACGGCGACACTGCAGTGGGCATGGCCTACGGCTACCCGCTATCGGCGAGCACCGGATGGTGGGACACCCTGACTGACCCCGTGCCCGACGATCTCAGGCGGGAGGACGGGAAGCGCACGTTCGGGCTCTTCGAGTTGGCGGTTCGGCCCGGGTGGCGCCGCAAAGGCGTCGCCACCCGGATGCACCGCACCCTTGTTGAGGGCCTCGACAATGCCCGGGTGATGCTGAACAGCCGACCGCAGGCTGCGGCGGCTCAGGCGTCCTACCGAGCGTGGGGCTACCGGAGGGTCGGCTCGGCGATCCCCTGGGAGGGGGCGGCCCGGCACGATGTGATGGTTCTCGACCTCGTCTGATCCTCAGGAGAGCCTGGGGTTCCCGCTCGAACTCGCAAGTACTCACCGCAGCGAATCTATGACTGTCCGTCAAATCTGCTGCTCTGTTGGCATAAACTGCAATGGCCACCGCCCAGTCGGGCGGTGGCCATTTCCACGCGTACGCCTACAACTTGGCGGTTCCGGCGCACGCGTCTACCAACCTCGGCCAGTATGCCAGCCGTGCTGTCTTCCGGCTCGCATATCGGCCACGAAAGGCTGAACGTGCACGTCGTCACGACCGAGGCTCTAGCCCTCTCCCGTCCCACCGGCACCCCACCCGCGAACGAGTTCCGGATCCGGGTCGGGCAGTGGATGCAGAGCGTCCCGACCGGTGGGCCCTGGAAGTCCCTCGGGCCGTCCTTCGTCCTCTTCCTCCTGCACGCCGCGCAGAAGGCCGATGCGGACGGGACCAACCTCCACTGCCCGCCGTCCAATCTCTGGTTCTCCCGCGCCTGCCGGGTCTCCAAGGACTCCGTCCCCGGCTTCTACCGCGCCGCCGAGGCGGCCGGAGTCATGGCCCTGGTCCACGGCCCCTCCGGTGTCCGGGTGCGCGGCTACGCCGTCACCATGCCCCTGGGCGGCGTCCCCGACTGGGACGCCGCCCTCGCCGTCCTGCGCGCCGACGCCCGGCGTGTCAAGCAGGAGCTGCTTCGCTGCGCCGCCGACAAGCCCGCACGTGCGGAGTCGATGAGCTCCGCACGTGCGGTGTTGCCAAGGCCGCACTGCGGTGAGCGGAAGTCCGCAGGTGCGGAGTCGGACAGGTCCGCACGTACGGGCTCGACGCTCCGCACGTGCGGATTGAACCAGGAAGTCCCTTACCAGGTAGAGGAGATGGTTACTGTTGTGGTGACAGGTACCACTCCGCGCGCGAGCGAACAGCCGGCCCTGCCCGATGCCACGCACTGGGGGCGGATGGCCGAGCACCTGCCGCCCGACCTCCAGCGGGCCGCTCGCGCCGTGCCGGCGGACGACCTGCTGCGCCGGGTCACCGCCATGGCCATCGAGGCCGGCTGGGCCTCCCCGGGTTGGCTTGCCGCCCGCCTGGCGTCCCACCGGCCGGCGAACGCCCCCGGTGCCGCCGCTGCGGACCGTCTCGCCGCAGGTCTGGTCGCCGTCCTGGGTGTCCTCTCGGACCGACATGCCCAGGTGGGCCGGGGCTCGTATCCTCCTGTGCATGAGTCACCGCACCGGGAAGCCCCGGTCGACGCCGCTCCACTCGGTGTCCGTTGCGGGAGCGGTCGTCCGTGAGGACGGCCGGGTGCTGGCGATCCGCCGGGCCGACAACGGGACGTGGGAGCCGCCCGGCGGGGTGCTGGAGCTGTCCGAGTCCGTCGAGGACGGGGTGCGGCGCGAGGTCTTCGAGGAGACCGGGATCAAGGTCGGCGTGGAGCGGCTGACCGGTGTCTACAAGAACGTGCCCCGGGGCGTCGTCGCCCTGGTCTTCCGGTGCCACCCCGAGAGCGGGGCGGAGCAGCTCTCGGAGGAGTCGACCGCCGTCGCCTGGCTCACGCCGGCCGAGGTGTCCGACCGGATGGCCGAGGTGTACGCGGTGCGTGTGCTGGATGCGCTCCGCGAGGGCGGTGCCGCTCCGGCGGTCCGTGCCCACGACGGGATCCGTCTGCTCGTCCGGCGGCGGGTAATGCCGGTGAGAAGGGTCCCCGGGGCGTGATAGACCGGGGAGCACTATGAACATCACCGTTTTCTGCTCCGCGTACTCGCTCGACGACCGCTACACCGCCCCCGCCGCCGAGTTCGCCCGGCTGCTCGGGGAGGGTGGGCACACCCTGGTGTGGGGCGGCTCCCACGCCGGGCTGATGGGGCTGCTCGCCGACGGGGTGAAGGCGGCCGGGGGCCGGCTGGTCGGGGTCTCCGTCGAGCTGCTCCGGCACAAGGCGTACGAGGGCGCCGACGAGCTGATCACCACCGCCGACCTCGCCGAGCGCAAGGCGCAGCTGCTGATGCGCGCGGACGCGGTCGTCGTGCTGGTCGGCGGCCTCGGCACGCTGGACGAGGTCACCGAGGTGCTGGAGCTGAAGAAGCACGCGCTGCACGACAAGCCGGTGATCGTCCTGGACACCGAGGGCTTCTACGCGGGCCTGCGCACCCAGCTGGAGCGGATGGACGCCGAGGGGTTCCTGCCGCGCCCGCTGGGCGAGCTGATCACCTTCGCCGACGCTCCGGCCCAGGTCTTCGCACAGCTGAAGGCCTGAGAGGATCACGGGCATGGCTGCACATCTGATCACCGGCGCGGGCTCCGGCATCGGCGCCGTCCTCGCCGAGCGTCTCGCCGAACGCGGGGACGACCTCTGGCTGCTGGCCCGCGACGCCCGCCGGGCCGCCGAACTGCGCGAGCGCTTCCCCGGGGCGCAGACCCTGGTCGGCGACCTGGGCGCCCCGGCCAAGCTCTCCTGGGCCCTCGGCCACCAGGCGCCGCCGATCGAACTCGACTCGCTGCTGCACGTGGCGGGCGTCGTCGAGCTCGGCCAGGTCGGCGAACTGCCGGTCAAGGCCTGGCAGGACACCCTGAACGTCAACCTGGTCGCGCCCGCCGAGCTGACCCGCCTGCTGCTGCCCTCGTTGCGGCTGGTCAAGGGCCACGTCGTCTTCGTGAACTCCGGCGCGGGCCTCAACGCCCACGCCGACTGGTCGGCGTACGCGGCGAGCAAGCACGGTCTGAAGGCGCTCGCGGACTCGCTGCGGCTGGAGGAGCACGCCAACGGCGTCCGGGTCACGTCCGTCTACCCGGGGCGAACCGCCACCGCGATGCAGGTGAAGGTGCACCAGCAGGAGGGCAAGGCGTACGACGCCGAGCGCTGGATCGACCCGGAGTCGGTCGTGAAGGCCCTGCTCACCGCGCTCGACCTTCCGCGCGACGCTGAGATCACCGAGATCACCGTCCGCCCGGGCCGGTGAGCCCCGCGTGGGAAGTCGGCCGGTCCGACTTCCCACGCCGCGCGCACTAGGCTCGGTCGGGTGAGCAACGGACACTCTTTCCCCGACCTGCGTGGCGCTGCCACCGGTGTCGGATCGCTGCCCGGTACCGACGCGCGGGAGGCCGCCAGGACGTCCACCGGGGCACTGGAGCAGCTGCCGTTCCTGCCCGAACTGCCGGCCCGCGGGCCGGGCGCCGACATGATCGGGCGCAGCGCCGGCCTGCTGGTCGAGCTGTTCGCGCAGACCGAGCCCAGCGGCTGGCGCTTCGCCGACCGCCCGGGCCGCGACACCCGGCGGGCCCGCGCCTGGCTCGGCGAGGACCTCGACGCGCTGGAGGAGTTCACCCAGGGCTACCGGGGTGCGCTCAAGGTGCAGGCCGTCGGGCCCTGGACGCTGGCCGCCTCGATCGAGCTGAAGTACGGCGAGAAGGCGCTCGCCGACCGCGGCGCCTGCCGGGACATCGCCGGCTCGCTCACCGAGGGGCTGCGCCGCCACCTCGACGAGGTCCGCCGCCGGATTCCCGGCGCGCAGATCGTGCTCCAGCTCGACGAGCCCTCGCTGCCCGCGGTGCTGACCGGCGGGGTGAAGACCGCCAGCGGCTTCCAGCGGCTGCGCTCGGTCGACCGCCAGGTCGCCGAGGAGGCGCTGCGCGAGGTGATCCGCAGCGTCGACGTGCCGGTGGTGGTGCACTGCTGCGCGCCGGCCGTGCCGCTGCCGCTGCTGCGCCGGGCCGGGGTGGCCGGAGTGTCCCTGGACTTCTCGCTGTTGACGGAACGTGAGGACGAGGAGTTCGGCGAGGCGATCGAGGCGGGCACGGTGATCCTCGCCGGTGTCGTCCCGTCCACTGACCAAGCCCTCGCTCAATCAACGGCACTGTCCGACCCGGCCGGTAGTGTCCAGGGTGTCAGGACGTTGTGGCGCAGGCTCGGGTTCGCCCCGGAGCTGCTGGGCCGCCGTGTGCTGGTGACGCCCACCTGCGGGCTGGCCGGGGCCTCCCCGTCCTATGCGCGCACGGCTCTGTCACACAGCGTGAGGGCGGGCCAGAGCCTGGTGGACAACCCGGAATGAGAAGTTGACGGAGGGCTTGCGGTGGTGGCTGTCGAGGGCTGGGAGGACGTTCCGGCGGAGGTGCGCAGGCGGCACGCCGAGCTGTCGGCCGAGATCGAGGACCACCGGGCCCGCTACTACGGACAGGACGCGCCGGTCGTCAGCGACGCCGAGTTCGACACCCTGATGCGCGAGCTGGAGGGGCTGGAGGCCGAGCACCCGGCGCTGGTCACGCCGGAGTCGCCCACCCAGCGGGTCGGTGGCGCGCCCACCGAGCTGTTCGCCCCGGTCGAGCACCGGGAGCGGCTGCTCAGCCTGGACAACGCGATGGACGACGACGAGCTGGCCGCCTGGGCCGAGCGCGTCGCCGCCGAGCTGGCCGGCATCGACTACCACTACCTCTGCGAGCTCAAGGTGGACGGCCTGGCCGTCAACCTCACCTACGAGAACGGTCAGTTGGTGCAGGCGGCGACCCGCGGCGACGGCCGGGTCGGCGAGGACATCACCGCCAACGTCCGCACCATCAAGGAGATCCCGCACCGGCTCAAGGGCGAGGACATCCCCGAGCTGGTGGAGATCCGGGGCGAGGTCTACTTCCCGACCGACGCCTTCGAGGCGCTCAACGCCTCCTTCGCCGAGGAGAACGAGCGCCGCCGGGTGGAGAACGAGGAGCGGGCCAAGGAGGGCAAGCGCCCCCGGGCGATGATCCGGCTCTTCATGAACCCGCGCAACGCCGCCGCCGGCTCGCTGCGCCAGAAGGACCCGCTGGTCACCGCCTCCCGGCCGTTGCACATGGTGGTGCACGGCATCGGCGCGCGGGTCGGCTTCGACATCGACGACCAGTCGCACGCCTACCGGCTGCTGCACGACTGGGGCCTGCCCACCGCCCGGCACAACAAGGTGGTGCGGACCCTCGACGAGGTCCGCGCCTTCATCAAGCACTTCGGCGAGCAGCGGCACTCGGTCGAGCACGAGATCGACGGCGTGGTCGTCAAGGTGGACGAGATCGCCCTGCAGGGCCGGCTCGGGGCCACCTCGAAGTCCCCGCGCTGGGCGATCGCCTGGAAGTACCCGCCGGAGGAGGTCACCGGCACGCTGGCCGAGATCAAGATCGGCATCGGGCGGACCGGTCGGGCCACCCCGTACGCGGTGCTGGCCGAGCCGGTCAAGGTGGCCGGTTCGATGGTCCAGTACGCGACGCTGCACAACCAGGACGTCGTGAAGGCCAAGGACGTCATGCTGGGCGACACCGTGGTGCTGCGCAAGGCCGGCGACGTCATCCCGGAGATCCTCGGCCCGGTCTACGACCTGCGGGACGGCACCGAGGTGCCGTTCGTGATGCCCTCGCACTGCCCCGAGTGCGGCGAGGAGCTGCGCCCGATGGCCGAGGGGGACATCGACCTGCGGTGCCCCAACGCGCAGTTCTGCCCGGCCCAGATCCGCGAGCGGATCGCCTTCCTCGGCGGGCGTTCGGCGCTGGACATCGAGGGCCTGGGCTACGTCGCGGCTACGGCGCTGACCCAGCCGCTGGCGCCGGCCGAGGCGCCGGTGGGGAACGAGGGCGACGTCTTCGGCCTGACGGTGGAGCAGCTGCTGCCGATCAAGGTGCTGGTGCGCGACCAGAAGACCGGCATGCCCAAGCTCGACGACGAGACCGGCGAGGAGAAGGAGGTGTTCTTCTTCGCCACCACCACCGGGGCGCCGAAGAAGAACACCGGGCTGCTGCTCGACAACATCGAGAAGGCCAAGGACCGCCCGCTCTGGCGCTTCCTCAACGGTCTCTCGATCCGGCACGTGGGCCCGGTCGCGGCCCAGGACCTGGCCAGGGAGTTCCGCGACCTGGACGCGATCTTCGCGGCGAGCGAGGAGCGGCTGGCCGCGACCGACGGCGTGGGCACGGGCACCGCGCGGTCGATCATCGAGTGGTACCAGGTGGACTGGCACCGGGAGATCGTGGAGAAGTGGCGCGCGGCCGGCGTCCGCTTCACCGAGGAGGCCGCCGAGGAGGAGGGCGAGCGTCCGCTGGAGGGGCTGACCGTCGTGGTCACCGGCACGTTGGCCGGGCACACCCGGGACGGCGCCAAGGAGGCGCTGACCTCGCGCGGAGCGAAGGTGACCGGATCGGTGTCGAAGAAGACCGATTTCGTGGTCGCCGGTGACAATCCCGGTTCCAAATACGACAAGGCCGTTCAGCTCGGGCTGCCGGTCCTGGACGACGCGGGCTTCACGGTGCTGCTGGAGCAGGGGCCGGAGGCGGCGCGCAGGCACCTGGGCCTGCCCGAACCGGAGGCCGTCGCCGAGGCCGCCGAGCAGGCGCCGGCCGAAGGGTGACCCGCACGCGGAGCCATTGAGTCCGTCTTGTTATCGTCCTGATGCAACGTCACCGGGTGCCGCGCGGTGAAAGCGGGCATTGTGTCACTGTGCGGCACCCGAACGCGGTGGCGCGCTCCCGGTTGTCCGAAAGTCTGCCCGCCGGGTGGACCCCGGAATACCCTGGAGCGCAACAGAATGTCAGCAGGGGTGGGGGCACCGGCTGAGCCGGTCTCCGCGGGGTCGCTCATGCCCGGCAGCTGCCGGCACCGGTACGGTGCCTCACCGTAAGGCGGCCTGACGGGGCGGGCCCGACGGAGGACAGGGCTTATGGATCGTACGACCGGCGGTGCGCCCACACGCCCGCCGCAGGGGGTGGCGGGTGCGGTCCTGCTGCTCGGTGTCCTGCTGGCCGGCGCCGCACCGCTCATCCCGCTGGCCGTCCTGGTCTACCGCTACGAGCCCGAGCTGCTGCCGCTGTTCGCGGTGCCGCTGGCCGTCCTGGTCGCGGCCTGGCGGATCGCCCGGGACCGGGCCCGCGACCAGCTCACCGACCCGCTGACGGACCTGCCCAACCGTCAGGCCCTTTTACTGGCCGCCCAGGAGGCCATCGCCGAGCACGAGCAGGGGTACAGCGTCGGCCTCATCCTGCTCGACCTCGACCGGTTCCGGTCGCTCAACGACACGCTCGGCCACACCGCCGGCGACCGGCTGCTGGTGCACATCGCCCGCCGGCTGCACCGGGCCCTGCGCTCCGGCGCGTCCGGCGGCGCCGGCCGGGAGACGATCGACGACGTCTTCGCCGGGATGCCCCGGGACTACCGGCGCGGCCGCCCGATGGTGGCCCGGATGGGCGGCGACGAGTTCGCCGTCCTGCTGCCCGGCGTCGGCTGCCCCAACACCCTGGAGCGGATCGCCAAGGCGCTGATCGCCGAGCTGGCCGCACCGATCCGCCTCGACGGGCTGCTGCTCGTCCTGGAGGCCAGCGCCGGCGTCTGCGTCTACCCGCAGCACGCCCAGGACGCCGAGTCGCTGCTGCGCCGCGCCGACGTGGCGATGGGCCACGCCCAGCGCGGCTGCACCTCGGTCGAGCAGTACGACGAGGCCCAGGACGCCGACACGCCGTACCGGATCGGGCTGCTCGGCGATCTGCGGCGGGCGCTGGAGACCGGCGAGGTGCAGCTGCACTACCAGCCCAAGGTGGCCTTCGACGGCCGGGTGGTCGGGCTGGAGGCGCTGCTGCGCTGGGAGCGGCCCGGCCAGGGCAAGGTCTCGCCGGACGAGTTCGTCGGGCTCGCCGAGTCCAGCGGCCTGATGCCCCGGCTGACCGACTACGTGCTGGAGGCGGCCGTCGGCCAGCTCGCCTCCTGGCGCGAGCAGGGCCTCCAGGTGCAGGTCGCGGTGAACGTCTCACCGCGTGACGTGCTGAACCCCGGCTTCGCCCAGCGGGTCGCCGGGCACCTGGTCCGCCACCAGGTGCCGGCCCACGCGCTGCAGCTGGAGATCACCGAGCGGCTGCTGCTGGACGACTCCCGGCGGGCCGCCGACACCCTGGCCGAGCTGCGCGGCTACGGCGTCGGGATGTCCCTGGACGACTTCGGGACCGGCCACTCCTCGCTGGTGCGGCTGCGCAGCCTGCCGGTCGGCGAGCTGAAGATCGACCGGTCCTTCGTCTCCCGGATGGTCGCCGACGACCACGACGCGGCCGTGGTCCGCTGCTCGGTGGAGCTGGCCCACTCGCTGGGCCTGACCGTGGTGGCCGAGGGCGTGGAGGACGACGAGACCTGGGAGCGGCTGCACCGGATGGGCGTGGACGCCGTCCAGGGCTGGCTGGTCTCCGCGGCGCTGCCGGCCGAGCAGGCCACCGCCTGGCTGCGGGTGCACCGCACCGGCGTCCCGCCGGTCGAGCGGCTCACCGCGGCCGCGCAACAACTGCCGCCGGCGATCCAGCCGGTGATCAAGCCGGGCATCCAGCCGGTGCTGCCGTCGGCCATCCCGCCGGTGCTGCCGCCGGTGGTCCAGGCGGTGCAGGCGGCCCAGATGGAGATCCAGGCCCCGGGCACGCCGAGGTGGGCTCCGACGAGGCCGCAGTAGGGGGGCCGGGGCCGTCTCCGGCCCCGTCCCGTGGCGGGGGCCGACCGCCGTGACCGGCCCCCGGGGTTACTCGTTGGCCGGTGGCCGGGCCGGGCCCCATAGGATGGGGCCCACAGACCAAGAGGACGGGAGCGCCGAGCCGGCTGCTCCTGCCCGGGCCCGGCACCGCCTGACCGCAGCGCCGGGTCTCACCAGAACTCACCCTTGAGGATCGCTGCATGCCTGGCATCACGCGCGAGGAGGTCGCCCACCTCGCTCGGCTGTCGCGTCTTGAGTTGCAGGCCGAAGAGCTGGACCACTTCGCCGAGCAGCTCGACGTGATCATCGGCGCGGTCGCCCGCGTTTCCGAGGTCGCCGGACAGGACGTCCCGCCGACCTCCCACCCGCTCCCGCTGACCAACGTCATGCGGGCGGACGAGGTGCGACCGTCGCTCACCCCGGAGCAGGCGCTGTCCGGCGCCCCCGCCGCCGAGGAGCAGCGTTTCCGTGTGCCGCAGATCCTCGGGGAGGACTGACCCAATGACCGACCTGATCCGTTACACCGCGGCCGAGACCGCGAGTGCCATCGCCAAGGGCGAGGTCTCCGCCGTCGAGGTCGCCCAGGCGCACCTGGACCGCATCGGCGCCGTCGACAAGAAGGTCAACGCCTTCCTGCACGTCGACACCGAGGGCGCGCTGAGCGCCGCCAAGGCCGTGGACGACAAGCGCGCCAAGGGCGAGGAGCTCGGCCCGCTGGCCGGCGTCCCGCTCGCGCTGAAGGACGTCTTCACCACCAAGGGCGTGCCGACCACCTGCGGCTCCAAGATCCTCGAAGGCTGGATCCCGCCGTACGACGCCACCCTGACCACGCGTCTCAAGGACGCCGGCGTGGTGATCCTCGGCAAGACCAACATGGACGAGTTCGCGATGGGCTCCTCCACCGAGAACTCCGCCTACGGCGCCACCGGCAACCCGTGGGACCTCAGCCGCATCCCCGGCGGCTCCGGCGGTGGCTCGGCCGCCGCGCTGGCCGCCTTCGAGGCCCCGCTGGCGATCGGCACCGACACCGGCGGCTCGATCCGCCAGCCCGGCGCCGTCACCGGCACCGTCGGCGTGAAGCCCACCTACGGGTCGGTCTCCCGCTACGGCCTGGTCGCGTTCTCCTCCTCGCTGGACCAGGGCGGCCCGTGCGCCCGCACCGTGCTCGACGCGGCGCTGCTGCACGAGGCGATCGCCGGCCACGACCCGCTGGACTCCACCTCGATCGACGCGCCCGTCCCGGCCGTGGTCGAGGCCGCCAAGCTGCGCGACGTGCGCGGCATGCGGATCGGCGTGGTCAAGGAGTTCGCCGGCGAGGGCTACCAGGCCGGCGTCATGCAGCGGTTCAACGAGTCCGTCGAGCTGCTGCGCGAGCTGGGCGCCGAGGTCGTCGAGGTCTCCTGCCCGTCGTTCACGCTGGCGCTGCCCGCGTACTACCTGATCGCGCCCAGCGAGGCCTCGTCCAACCTGGCCCGCTTCGACGCGATGCGCTACGGCCTGCGGGTCGGCGACGACGGCACCCGCTCGGCCGAGGACGTCACCGCCCTCACCCGCGAGGCCGGCTTCGGCCCCGAGGTGAAGCGCCGGATCATCCTCGGCACCTACGCCCTCTCCTCGGGCTACTACGACGCCTACTACGGCTCGGCCCAGAAGGTCCGCACGCTCATCTCGCGCGACTTCGACGCCGCCTTCGCCGGCGTGGACGTGCTGGTCTCCCCGACCACCCCGACCACCGCCTTCCCGATCGGCGAGCGCGCCGACGACCCGATGGCGATGTACCTGGCCGACCTCTGCACGATTCCGTCGAACCTCGCGGGCAACGCGGCCATGTCGCTGCCCTGCGGGCTGGCGCCGGAGGACAATCTCCCGGTCGGCCTGCAGATCATCGCACCCGCGATGGCGGACGACCGCCTGTACCGCGTGGGCGGCGCCGTCGAGGCCGCACTCAACGACAAGTGGGGGCACACCCTGCTGGAGGAGGCACCGGCACTGTGAGCAAGATCGAGAAGGCCAAGGGCTTCAAGCACAGCAAGCCCGGCCTGTGGCTGTCCATCGGTACCAGCGCGTTCGGTGCGATCTCGATCGCCAAGGACGTGAAGAAGGCCCGCGGCGATAACGACACGCTCAAGCTGATCAACGCCCTGGTCGGTGCCGCGGCCCTGGTCACCGGCACCGCCCTGCTGGTGCGCGAGCTGCGCCGGCTGGGCGACGACGACGTGCTGCTGGGCTGAGAAAGCCCTCGGCCCGGCCGCGCACCACCGTGCGCGGCCGGGCCCGTACCTCCACAGACTTTTAGCGAAGGGGACGCTGTGAGCGTCATGAACCTGGTCTCCTACGAGGACGCTCTCGCGTCGTACGACCCGGTGATGGGCCTTGAGGTCCACGTCGAGCTGGGCACCAAGACCAAGATGTTCTGCGGTTGCTCGACCGAGCTGGGTGCCGAGCCGAACAGCCAGGTCTGCCCGACCTGTCTCGGCCTCCCGGGCTCGCTGCCGGTGGTCAACGCCATCGGCGTGGAGTCGGCGATCAAGATCGGCCTGGCGCTGAACTGCGAGATCGCCGAGTGGTGCCGGTTCGCCCGGAAGAACTACTTCTACCCGGACATGCCGAAGAACTTCCAGACCTCGCAGTACGACGAGCCGATCGCCTTCAACGGCTACCTCGACGTGCAGCTGGAGGACGGCTCGACCTTCCGCGTGGAGATCGAGCGCGCCCACATGGAGGAGGACACCGGCAAGTCCAGCCACGTCGGCGGCGCGACCGGCCGGATCCACGGCGCCACGCACTCGCTGCTCGACTACAACCGGGCCGGCATCCCGCTGATCGAGATCGTCACCAAGCCGATCGAGGGCGCCGGCGAGCGCGCCCCCGAGGTGGCCAAGGCGTACGTCGCCGAGCTGCGCGAGCTGATCAAGGCGCTGGGCGTCTCCGAGGCCCGGATGGACAAGGGCCAGATGCGCTGCGACGTCAACCTGTCGCTGCGCCCCAACGGCACCGAGAAGTTCGGCACCCGCTCCGAGACCAAGAACGTCAACTCGCTGCGCAGCGTCGAGCGGGCCGCCCGGTTCGAGATCCAGCGGCACGCCACGGTGCTGGGCGACGGCGGCACGATCGTCCAGGAGACCCGGCACTTCCACGAGGAGGACGGCAGCACCACCGCCGGCCGGATCAAGGACAACGCCGAGGACTACCGCTACTTCCCCGAGCCGGACCTGGTGCCGATCGCACCCGCCCGCGCCTGGGTGGAGGAGTTGCGTGCCGGGCTGCCCGAGCTGCCGCGGGTGCGCCGGGCCCGGCTGCAGGCCGAGTGGGGCCTGAGCGACAAGGACATGCAGTCGGTGCTGAACGCCGGCGCGGTCGAGCCGATCCTGGAGACCATCGCCGCGGGCGCGCCGGCCGACCAGGCCCGCAAGTGGTGGATGGGCGAGCTGGCCCGCCGGGCCAACGAGACCGGCACCGAGCTGAGCGAGCAGCCGATCACCCCGGCGCAGGTCGCCCGGGTCACCGCGCTGGTCGCCGAGGGCAAGCTGAACGACAAGCTGGCCCGTCAGGTCATCGAGGCCGTGCTGGCCGGCGAGGGCGAGCCGGACGAGGTCGTCGAGAAGCGCGGCCTGGCCGTCGTCTCGGACGACTCCGCGCTCGGTGCCGCCGTCGACGAGGCCATCGCCGGCAACGAGGCGATCGCCGCCAAGATCCGCGACGGCAAGGTCGCCGCGGTGGGCGCGCTGGTCGGGGCGGTCATGAAGGCCACCCGCGGTCAGGCCGACGCGGCCCGGGTGAAGGACCTCATCCTTGAGCGCCTCGGCGTGGAGGGACAGTAGCCGCTACCTGGAGAAGCTCGGCGCCGGCCGGATAAGGCAAGGGATTCCAAGGCGTCTAAGGCTTTCTAAGGTGCCTTAGTTCGGTCAAGGCCCGGATTCGCCCCCTAAGCGGGGTGGATCCGGGCCTTTGCCGTGTCCGGCGGCCGTTCCTAAGGCGCCGGCCGCCCGGAACATCGGGCAAGGTGCCGATGTGGCGCACCCCCCTGGGAGAGGAGTCTTTACCTCAGAACGAGAGACCACCACGAGGGGAAACACCGTGTTCGAGTACGAGCTCATCCAGCAGCAGGTACGGGAACTCCACGCCCAGGCCGATCACGAGCGCCTGGTGCGCGAGGCCAAGGCCGGCCGCCGCATCGTGCGCCGGCTGCCCGCCTTCCGTGTCGAGCGGCGCGCCGCGCGTCTGAACGAGTGCTGACGGGCCGACACCCGGCCGGGGCCGGGGCGGAGACGGAAGGGGAGGCGCGATCCAGCGCCTCCCCTTCCGGGCGTCCGGGGGCTGGGATAACCGATCGGCTCGGCCCGGCCGGTTATGGCATGCTCGCCTCCATGCAGCAGATATCGGTGAGTCCCGTCTTCGTCGGCCGTGGCACCGAGATCACCGAACTGACAGCGGCGCTGCGCCGGGCCGGGGAGGGGAAGCCGCAGACCGTCCTGGTCGGCGGCGAGGCGGGCGTCGGCAAGACCCGGCTGCTGGAGGAGTTCCTCGGCCAGTCCTGCGCGGACGCGGGCGTGGTCACCACCGTCGGCGGCTGTCTGGAGGTCGGCGCCGAGGGGCTGCCGTACGCGCCGCTGGCCACCGCGCTGCGCCGGCTGCACCGGGGGCTGGGCGCCGAACTGGAGGCCGCCGCCGCCGGCAGCGAGGGCCATCTCGCCCGGCTGCTGCCCGACTTCGGCGAGGCCGACGGCGAACCCAACGACGAGTACGGCCGGGCCCGGCTGTTCGAGCACACCGCGAGGCTGTTCGAGCGACTCGGCACGGACCGTACCCTCGTGCTCGCCGTCGAGGACCTGCACTGGTCCGACCGCTCGACCCGGGAACTCCTCACCTACCTGGTCCGCACCCTGCACCGGGCCCGCGTGCTGCTGGTCGCCACCTACCGCACCGACGACCTGCACCGCCGTCACCCGCTGCGGCCCTTCCTCGCCGAACTGGAGCGGCTGCGCACCGTCCAGCGGATGGAGCTGGCGCGGTTCGGCCCGGGCGAGGTGGCCGAGCAGCTGGCCGGCATCCTCGGCACCGCCGACCCCGACCACCAGCTGGTCGACCGGATCCACCGCCGCTCCGAGGGCAACCCGTTCTTCGTCGAGGAGCTCGCCACGGCCTTCCAGTCCGGCTGCTCGGCCGGGCTCACCGACTCGCTGCGGGACATCCTGCTGGTCCGGGTCGAGGCGCTGGACGAGGAGACCCAGCGGGTGCTGCGGATCGCGGCGGAGGGCGGCTCCTACGTCGAACACGCGCTGCTGGCCGCGGTGCTGGACGACGAGGAGCAGCTGATCGAGTCGCTGCGCACGGCCGTCGGCGCCAACATCCTGCGCCCGGACACCGACGGCGACGGCTACCGGTTCCGGCACGCCCTGGTCCGGGAGGCGGTCTCGGACGACCTGCTGCCCGGCGAGCGGCACCGGATCAACCGCCGCTTCGCCACCGCCCTGGAGCGGCAGCCGCACCTGGTCGGCTGCGACGTCCGGCCGGCCCGGCTGGCCAACTACTGGTACCACGCGCACGATCCGGCCCGGGCCCTGCCGACGGCCCTGGACGCCGCCCGGGCCGCCCGCCGGCGCAACGCCTTCGCCGAGCAGCTGCGGATGCTGGAGCGGGCCCTGGAGCTCTGGGACGAGGTCTCCGAGGACGTCCTGGCGCACACCCTGCGCCCCTACGACTGGGCCGAGACCTATCCGCCCTGCTCGTGCGACGTGGCGACGCACGACACGGACTGCGAGCGGCTGCAACTGGTCGACGTCCTCGCCGAGGCGGTGGTCGCGGCCCGGCGCAGCGGTGACCGCGAGCGGGGGCTGAGCCTCTCCCGGCGGGCGCTGAAGCTGGTCGACGAGTCCAGGGACCCGGCCCGGGCCGCCTGGTTCCGGATGAACCGGGCCCGGATGTTCGGCCACCTCAACCGCTCCAAGGACCAGGACGAGGCGGCCTACGCCCGGCGGCTGGTCGAGCACCTGCCGCCGTCCGCGGTCCAGGCCGAGGTGTTCGCGCTGAGCGCCGGCATCTCCATGCTCAACAGCCCCACCGAGGAGAGCGTCGAACTCGCCGAGCGGGCCGCGGCGATCGCCCGCCAGGTCGGGGCGCACGCCGTCGAGCAGCACGCCCGGATGACGCTCGGCACCCTGCGCAACGACCTGGAGAACGACCCCGAGGCCGCCATCGCCGAGCTGACCGCGGCGCTCGCCGCCACCCGCGAACTCGGTGTCCCGGACCTCATGCTCCGCGGCCTCAACAACCTGGCCAGCCTGCTGCAGACGCTGGGCCGCGCGGAGGAGGCCGTGACGCTCGCCCGCGAGGGGCTGGAGACGGCGGACGGCACCGGCCTGCTGCGCAACATCGGCACCCTGCTGCTCGGCAACCTCGCCGAGGCGTTGCTCGACCTCGGCCGGACCGAGGAGGCGGCCGAGCTGCTGGCCGGCGCCGAGCGGACCCAGCACCCGGGCAGCCACGCCGAGTTCCTCGACCGGCTGCGGGGCGAGCTGGCCCTGCTGCGCGGGGACGTCGCCTCGGCGGCCGGCATGCTGGCCCAGGCGCGGGCCTCCGACCGGGTCTCCCAGTTGCAGCACTCGGTGCCGATCTCCCGGCTCGCGGTGAGGGTCGCCGCCTCCAGCGGTCGCCCGCTGGAGGCCCGGGCCGAACTGCTCGCCGTGATCGAGGGCCCGGTGCCCCCGGGGAACGAGGCCGCGCTCTACCCGCTGCTGGTGGACGGCGCCGCGGCCGAGGCCGACAGCCGGGGCCTGCCGGAGGCCGCCCCGGGCCGGGCCGAAGTACTGGCCCGAATCGCCGAGGTGGCCGCCCGGCTGAACCCCAAGGCGCCGCTGCACCACGGCTGGGCCCGCCGGCTGGAGGCCGAACTGGCCCGCGCCGAGGGCCTGGACACCCCGGCGCAGTGGACCGCCGCCGTCGAGGCGCTGCGGCCGGCCGGGCTGCCGGGCCCGCTGGCGGCGGCGCTGCTGCGGGCCGGCGAGGCGCAGGTGCTGGCCGGTGACCGGGAGGCGGGGGCCGCGCTGCTCCGCGAGGCCCGGGCGCTGGCCCGGGTGCGGTCGGACACCGCGCTGCTGGCCGAGATCACCGGCCTGGCCGAGCGGGCCGGTCTGACCCTCACCGCCCGCGTCGCGGCACCCGCCGGTCGGGCCGCGGTCGGCGACTCCTTCGGCCTCACCCCCCGTGAGCGGGACGTGCTCCGATTGCTCGCGCGGGGCCGTACCAACCGGCAGATCGCGGAGGAGTTGTACATCTCGCCGAAGACCGCGAGCGTGCACGTCTCCAACATCCTCGGCAAGCTGGCGGTGACCGGCCGCGGCGAGGCGGGCGCGCTGGCACACCGGCTGCGCCTCTTCCCGGACGACCTGGCACCGGCCGGCCGCTGACCCGCACCGCCGCCCGCGACCACCGCCCGGACCGGCCCGGACCGGCCGGTGGTCGCCGGACGCCACCGCGTGCTCCCGTGCGCGCCGCGTGAGCCCCTGTCCGCGCGCCCCCGCCAACCGGCCCGATCCGGCGGAATCGGGTGCATTTCCCCACTCCCGCACCATTACTCTAAGTTGAGTGTGCGTGTCATTGAGTGACCGAAGTGGTGTAGGGTCCCGAGTGGGAACATCGGTGCGGTGCGTCGGCCGGCAGGCCGCCCACCCCCTGGGCCACCGCCCTGACGGGGCGCCAGGTCACCGCGTACGGCCACCAGGTGCGCGGCCGGTGGCCCGTGGCCGGGGCGCCAGGCCCCGGGCCGGAGGGGGAGAGGCCGAGTGAGCTCCACCGATGCGGTGCTGCCCGGAGCCGGACGGTCGGGCGTACCGGACGCCGACCTGTCCCGGTCCGCCCGGCGCGGTCCGGTCCGCCGGCTGCTGTACAGCCGAAGCCTGCCCGGCACCGTCCTCGGCGCCCTCTGCCTGGCCTATGCGCTGGGCGCGTCCCTCGGCTGGGGGTCGCGCCAACTCGCCGTTTTCATGGGGGACTTCGGCCTGGCGGCGGCCGCCCTCGCCGCCGCGCTGTCCTGCCTCGCGTACGGCTGTACGGTCGGCGGCCACGCCCGCCCGGCCTGGCTGCTGTTCGGCCTCTCCTCGCTCGTGGTCGCGTTCGGCAACGGCACCTGGGGCTGGTACGAGCTGGTCGAGCGCACCCCGCTGCCGCAGGACTCGCTCGCCGAGTACGTCTTCCTGCTGTTCGCCCCGCTGGCCATCACCGGGGTGCTGGTGCTCGCCCAGCGCCCGCGCAGCGCCGCCGGCTGGCTCTGCCTGCTGCTGGACGGCTGGCTGGTGGCCGGTTCGCTGTTCACCCTCAGCTGGAGCCTGGCGCTCGGCCGCATCACCGCCGGCGAAGTCGGCTCCCCGCTGCGCCTGGCGCTCAACCTGGCCTACCCGGTGCTGGACATCCTGCTGGTCAGCCTGGTGGTCGGGCTGCGCTTCGGCGGCCGCGACGGCAACCGGGCCGCGGTGCACACCGCGATGATCGGCCTCGCCGTGACGGTGCTCTGCGACGCCCTCTTCACCTCGCCGGACCTGCGCAGCAGCTACCACTCGGGGGAGTTGCTGGACGCCGGCTGGTTCGCCGGCAGTCTGCTGCTGGCCTGGGCGCCGTGGTCGCCGCGCTGGCGCCGGCCGCTGCGCGAGCACCCCTCGGTCGGCGGCCTGCCGCGCCGCCGGGTGGCCACCACGTTCAGCGCGCTCACCCCGTACGCGGCGGCCGCCGTCTGCACCGCCGGCATCCTCTACAACGCCCTCGGCGGGCGGACGTTGGACCGGGTGGTGGCGTCGGCGGCCTGTACCGTCGGCCTGGCGTTGATCCTGCGGCAGGGCGTGATGCTGCTGGACAACCTCTCGCTGGCGCAGGAGCTGGCCCACAAGGAGGCGCACTTCCGCTCCCTGGTGCAGGGCTCCAGCGACGTCATCATGATCGCCGGCGCCAACGGCGTGCTCTCCTACGTCTCCCCGGCCGCGCTCGGCGTCTACGGGCGGGATCCGGAGGAGCTGGTCGGCGGCAACCTGTTGGACCTCGTGCACCCCGAGGACGTGGACCGGGTGCTGGCGGAGGTCCGCCGCTTCCTCGCCCGGGGCCGGCTCGCCGCGCACCGCTCGCCCGCCGCCGCCGAACCGTCCGCGGCCCGGGTGGAGTGCCGGATCAGCTCCGGCACCGGTGAGTGGTTGCACGTCGAGTCGACCGTCAACCGGTACCGCGACGGCCTGATCCTGAACAGCCGGGACGTCACCGAACGCGTGATACTGCAGGCCCAGTTGCAGCACAACGCCTTCCACGACCCGCTCACCGACCTGCCCAACCGGGCGCTGTTCGCCCAGCGGCTGAGAGCCGCCCTGGCCGCCCGCGGCCAGCAGGGCGGGGCGGGCGCCGGGGTCGCCGTGCTCTTCCTCGACCTGGACGGCTTCAAGGCGGTCAACGACAGCGCCGGCCACCAGGTCGGCGACGAACTGCTGGTGCAGGCCGCCCGGCGGCTGCAGGGCGCGGTGCGCTGCGGGGACACCGTCGCCCGCTTCGGCGGGGACGAGTTCGCGGCGCTGGTCTGCGGCCCGCTCGGCCGGCTGCAGGTCCAGGAGCTCGCCGAGCGGCTGCGGATCGCCCTCTCCGAGCCGTACTGGATCGGCGCCGCCGAACTCAGCGTCGCGGCCAGCATCGGCATCGCCTTCGGCACCCCCGAGCGCGGCCCGGCCGCCGACCCCAGGGCCGCCACCGACGAGCTGATGCGCAACGCCGACCTCGCGATGTACCGGGCCAAGTCCGAGGGCAAGGGCCGGGTGGTGCTCTACACCCCGGCCATGCGGGCCGACCTGGAGCGCCGCACCGAACTGGAGGAGCGGCTGCG
The DNA here is from genome assembly GCF_042882445.1 of Kitasatospora sp. NPDC058218. Taxonomy (NCBI): domain Bacteria; kingdom Bacillati; phylum Actinomycetota; class Actinomycetes; order Kitasatosporales; family Streptomycetaceae; genus Kitasatospora; species Kitasatospora sp. NPDC058218. Next base: position 187,855 of record NZ_JBHVWC010000008.1, read on the forward strand.
GGTGGCCGTCCGCGAGGGCGGCTTCACGCTGCTGCACCAGCCGGTGGTGGACCTCGGCACCGGCACCGTCACCTGCGTCGAGGCCCAGGCCCGCTGGCGCTCGGCGCAGGGTCTGCTGCTCACCCCCGCGGAGTTCCTGCGCTCGGCCGAGCACGGCGACGCGGCCACCCGCTTCACCCGCTGGCTGATCCACGAGGCGGTGACGGCCGCCGCGCTGCGGCGCGGGCTGCCGGCCAGAACCCGGTCGGCGCCGGCCCCCGTCCCGGTGTCGGTGCGGCTCTCGGCGCAGCGCCTCTGCTCGCCGGGCATGTACGAGGCGGTGGTCGCGGCGCTGCGCGACACCGGGCTGCCGGCCGGCCACCTGGTGGTCGAGGTGGCCCGGATGGGCCCGGACGCGCTGGCCGACGAGCTCGGCCGCCGGCTGGCCGCGCTGCGCCGGCTCGGCGTCTCGACCGCGCTGGCCGGGTTCGGGGCCGGCAGCGGCTCGCTGGGCGCGCTGGCCCGGATGCCGTTCGACAGCCTCAAACTGGACCGCACGCTGGTCCAGGACCTCGGCGAGTCGGCGCTCGGCCGGACGCTGGCCGGGCACGCGCTGCGGCTCGGTCGGGACCTCGGTCTGGTCACCGCCGCCGAGGGGGTGGACCTGCCGCGCCAGGTCGCCGTCCTGCAGGAGCTGGGCTGCCGTCAGGGCCAGGGTTCGGCCTTCGCCCCGCCGCTGGACGAGACCCGGTTGCGGCGGGCGCTGGCCCGCCGGGCGTACCCGCTGCCGCGGCCGCTCGGCTCGCTCTCCGCGCGGCGCGCGTATCTGGCCGCGGACACCCGGACGGGTGGCCGCGGCGAGCCCGGGGGAGGGCGTGTCGGACCGCACCACAGCCCCTCCGACCTGCCCGAACACCGGGCGGTGGCCGGTCCGGGGCACGGTCCGCATGGCGAGACTGTCGTCCCACCTGCTTGACAGTCGACCCCGCACGGGAGGAAGGTCGTTGCCATGCGCACCCGAATTCTCGTACTTGGCGGGCGCGTCGGCTGAGCGGGCCATGCCCCGCTTGTGACAGACCGACGCGCCACCCCTCGCATGCCCTTGGCACGAGGGGTTTTTTGTTGCACTGACGCTGTTCCACTCCGCAAGACCACTGGCCCCGGCCGCCCGATTCCCCCCGATTCCGGAGGGAGAAGAGGGACGATTGGGGCAGAGCCGGCGATCGGCCCGACACGTGGGACCCCACCCTCTGGCACCCGGGCCCGCAACCACCCGGGTCGGCAAAACCCGAGAAGAGACAGGCAGATGACTGAGCACGCCGCATCCCCCCGCCGTGGGGACACCCCGGCCGCCCACGCTCCCGCTCCCCAGCACGTCGTCGAGACCATGACCGGCGCCCAGTCGCTCATCCGCTCGCTGGAGGCCGTGGGCGCGGACACCGTCTTCGGTATCCCGGGCGGGGCCATCCTTCCCGCGTACGACCCGCTGATGGACTCGACCAAGGTGCGCCACATCCTGGTCCGTCACGAGCAGGGCGCCGGTCACGCCGCCACCGGTTACGCCCAGGCCACCGGCAAGGTCGGGGTCTGCATGGCCACCTCGGGCCCGGGCGCGACCAACCTGGTGACCCCGATCGCCGACGCCTACATGGACTCGGTCCCGATGGTGGCGATCACCGGGCAGGTCGCTTCCAAGGCGATCGGCACCGACGCCTTCCAGGAGGCGGACATCTGCGGCATCACGATGCCGATCACCAAGCACAACTTCCTGGTCACCGACCCGGCCGAGATCCCCCGGGTGATCTCCGAGGCGTTCCACATCGCCGCCACCGGCCGCCCCGGCCCGGTGCTGGTCGACATCGCCAAGGACGCGCTGCAGGCCACCACCACCTTCCGCTGGCCGGCCGAGACCTCGCTGCCCGGCTACCGCCCGGTCACCAAGCCGCACGCCAAGCAGATCCGCGAGGCCGCGAAGCTGCTGGTGAGCGCCAAGCGCCCGGTGCTGTACGTCGGCGGCGGGGTGCTCAAGGCGCACGCCACGGCCGAACTGCGGATCCTCGCCGAGCTGACCGGCGCCCCCGTGGTCACCACGCTGATGGCGCTCGGGGCCTTCCCCGACAGCCACCCGCAGCACCTGGGCATGCCCGGCATGCACGGCACCGTCCCGGCCGTCACCGCGCTGCAGAAGTCGGACCTGCTGTTCACCCTGGGCGCCCGCTTCGACGACCGCGTCACCGGCAAGCTGGACAGCTTCGCCCCCTACGCCAAGGTCGTCCACGCCGACATCGACCCGGCCGAGATCGGCAAGAACCGCCCGGCCGACGTGCCGATCGTCGGTGACGCCCGCGAGGTGCTCGCCGACCTGATCGTCGCCGTCCAGGCCGAGTTCGACGCCGGCCACCGCGGCGACTACGCGGACTGGTGGGTCAAGCTCGACGAGTGGAAGAAGACCTACCCGCTGGGCTACGAGCCGGCCCCCGCCGGTCAGCTCTCCCCGCAGCAGGTCATCGAGCGGATCGGCCGGCTGGTCGGCCCGGAGGCGATCTACGCCGCGGGCGTCGGCCAGCACCAGATGTGGAGCTCGCAGTTCATCCAGTTCGAGAAGCCGGCCACCTGGCTCAACTCGGGCGGCGCGGGCACCATGGGCTACGCCGTGCCGGCCGCGATGGGGGCCAAGGCGGGCCGCCCGGAGACCGCGGTCTGGGCGATCGACGGCGACGGCTGCTTCCAGATGACCAACCAGGAACTGGTCACCTGCGCGCTGAACGACATCCCGATCAAGGTCGCGGTCATCAACAACGGTTCGCTGGGCATGGTCCGCCAGTGGCAGACCCTCTTCTACAACCAGCGCTACTCGAACACCGTGCTGCACGCCGGCCCGGGCCACGACGGCATCGAGCCGCCGGCCCAGGGCACCCGGATCCCCGACTTCGTGCTGCTCGCCGAGGCGATGGGCTGCGTCGGCCTGCGCTGCGAGCGCCCGGAGGACCTGGACGCGGTGATCAAGCAGGCGATGGAGATCAACGACCGTCCGGTCGTCATCGACTTCATCGTCCACCAGGACGCCATGGTCTGGCCGATGGTCGCGGCCGGGACCAGCAACGACGAGATCCAGTTCGCCAAGGGCGTCCGGCCCGACTTCGGCGACGACCTCGACTGAAGCCCCACACTCCAGAACGACCAAGGGAACAGAGACCCCATGTCCAAGCACACCCTCTCCGTCCTGGTCGAGAACAAGCCCGGCGTGCTCGCCCGCATCGCCTCGCTGTTCTCCCGTCGGGGCTTCAACATCGACTCCCTCGCCGTCGGCCCGACGGAGCACCCGGACATCTCCCGGATGACGATCGTGGTCAACGTCGAGGACCTCCCGCTGGAACAGGTCACCAAGCAGCTCAACAAGCTCGTGAACGTGATAAAGATCGTCGAACTCGACCAGGCCGCTGCGATCCAGCGGGAACTGGTTCTGGTGAAGGTCCGCGCCGACAACGAGACGCGGTCGCAGATCGTCGAGATCGTCCAGCTGTTCCGCGCCAAGACGGTCGACGTGTCCCCCGACGCGGTGACCATCGAGGCCACCGGCAGCTCGGACAAGCTGGAGGCCATGCTCCGGATGCTGGAGCCGTACGGCGTCAAGGAGCTGGTCCAGTCCGGCCTGGTCGCCATCGGGCGCGGCGCCCGTTCGATCACCGACCGCTCGCTGCGCGCCCTCGACCGCAGCGCGTAGCGCGGTCGTCTCACCCCCTGAAGCACTGCCCCACACCCCGGCCGGGTCCACGTACCGTGGGAACGTACCCGGCAAGACCATCACGCAAGGAGATGTGCCCCCGTGGCCGAGCTGTTCTACGAAGACGACGCCGACCTGTCCATCATCCAGGGCCGCAAGGTCGCGGTCATCGGCTACGGCAGCCAGGGCCACGCCCACGCGCTGTCCCTGCGCGACTCGGGTGCCGACGTCCGGGTCGGCCTGAAGGCCGACTCGAAGTCCCGCGCCAAGGCGGAGGAGGCCGGCCTGCGCGTCGTCACCCCGGCCGAGGCGGCGGCCGAGGCCGACGTCATCATGATCCTGGTGCCGGACCCGATCCAGGCCGACGTCTACGAGGAGTCCATCGCGCCGCACCTGAAGGCGGGCGACGCCCTGTTCTTCGGCCACGGCCTGAACATCCGCTTCGGCTTCATCAAGCCGCCGACCGACGTCGACGTCTGCATGGTCGCCCCGAAGGGCCCGGGCCACCTGGTCCGCCGCCAGTACGAGGAGGGTCGCGGCGTCCCCGCGATCGTCGCCGTCGAGCAGGACGCCTCCGGCAAGGCCCTCGAACTGGCGCTGTCCTACGCCAAGGGCATCGGCGCCACCAAGGCCGGCGTCATCAAGACCACCTTCACCGAGGAGACCGAGACCGACCTGTTCGGTGAGCAGGCCGTCCTCTGCGGTGGCACCGCCGCCCTGGTGAAGGCCGGGTTCGAGACCCTGGTCGAGGCCGGCTACCAGCCGGAGATCGCCTACTTCGAGTGCCTGCACGAGCTGAAGCTCATCGTCGACCTGATGTACGAGGGCGGCCTGGAGAAGATGCGCTGGTCGGTCTCCGAGACCGCCGAGTGGGGCGACTACGTCACCGGCCCCCGCATCATCACCGACGCCACCAAGGCCGAGATGAAGAAGGTCCTCGCCGAGATCCAGGACGGCACCTTCGCCAACACCTGGATCGCCGAGTACAAGGCCGGTCTGCCCAAGTACAACGAGTACAAGAAGGCCGACGAGGACCACCTGCTGGAGACCACCGGCAAGAAGCTCCGCAAGCTGATGAGCTGGGTCAAGGAAGAGGCCTGATCCTCCGGGCCCGCCCCCGTTTTGGCGCCGTCCAATTCTGAAGGGCCCTTGTACAACTAGGCTGCTCCCGTCCGGGTGATTTCGCCGGACGGGAGCAGCCTGGCACCCAGCCCGTCGATACACTTCCGAGTGCGCGTCAGGCCCACAGCGTCGTGCGTCTACCTACGCGGCATGCCACCTTCCCCCCGCCTTCCACGCCACCTACGTGCCGGGGAGAACCGGACAGTTAAGGACCACTGTCGTGAGCACTGTGACCAAGAGCGCCGTTGTACTGATCGCCGAAGAGCTGTCCCCCGCCACCGTCGACGCCCTCGGCCCCGACTTCGAGATCCGCCACTGCAACGGCGCGGACCGCACCGAGCTGCTGACCGCGATCGCCGACGTGGACGCCATCCTGATCCGCTCCGCCACCAAGGTGGACGCCGAGGCGCTGGCCGCCGCCCGCAAGCTCAAGGTGGTCGCCCGGGCCGGTGTCGGCCTGGACAACGTGGACGTCTCGGCGGCCACCAAGGCCGGCGTGATGGTCGTCAACGCGCCGACCTCCAACATCGTCACCGCCGCCGAGCTGGCCTGCGGCCTGCTGATCTCGGTCGCCCGCAACATCGCGCCGGCCAACGCCGCGCTGAAGCAGGGCGAGTGGAAGCGCAACAAGTACACCGGTGTCGAGCTGAGCGAGAAGGTCCTCGGCGTCGTCGGCCTCGGCCGGATCGGTGTGCTGGTCGCCCAGCGGATGTCCGCGTTCGGCATGCAGATCGTCGCGTACGACCCCTACATCCAGGCCGCCCGCGCCGCGCAGATGGGCGTCAAGCTGGTCTCGCTGGAAGAGCTGCTGGAGATCTCGGACTTCATCACCGTCCACCTCCCGAAGACCCCGGAGACCATCGGCCTGATCGGCGACGAGGCCCTGCACAAGGTCAAGCCGACCGTGCGCATCGTCAACGCCGCCCGCGGCGGCATCGTGGACGAGGCCGCGCTGGCGAGCGCCCTGCGCGACGGCCGGGTGGCCGGCGCCGGCCTGGACGTCTACGCCAAGGAGCCGTGCACCGACTCCCCGCTGTTCGGCTTCGACAACGTGGTCGCCACCCCGCACCTGGGCGCCTCCACCGACGAGGCGCAGGAGAAGGCCGGCATCGCGGTCGCCAAGTCCGTGCGCCTGGCGCTGGCCGGCGAGCTCGTCCCGGACGCCGTCAACGTCCAGGGCGGCGTGATCGCCGAGGACGTTCGCCCGGGCCTGCCGCTGGCCGAGCGGCTCGGCCGGATCTTCACCGCGCTGGCCGGCGAGGTGGCCGTCCGGCTCGACGTCGAGGTCCGCGGCGAGATCACCCAGCACGACGTGAAGGTGCTCGAACTGTCCGCCCTCAAGGGCGTGTTCGAGGACGTGGTGGCGGAGACGGTGTCCTACGTCAACGCCCCGCTGTTCGCCCAGGAGCGCGGTGTCGAGGTACGCCTGACCACCTCCAGCGAGAGCCCCGAGCACCGCAACGTGATCACCGTTCGCGGCACCCTGGCGGACGGCGGCGAGATCGCCATCTCCGGCACCCTGGCCGGCCCGAAGCAGACCCAGAAGATCGTCGGCGTGGACGCCTTCGACGTGGACGTGGCGCTCACCGACCACATGGCGTTCTTCAAGTACGAGGACCGCCCGGGCGTGGTCGGCGTCCTCGGCCGCCACCTCGGCGACGCCGGCATCAACATCGCCGGCATGCAGGTGGCCCGCGACGGCAGCGGCGCGCTCGCCTCCCTCACCGTGGACACCCAGATCCCGCAGGAGGTGCTCTCGGCGATCGCGGCCGAGATCGGCGCCCGCTTCGCCCGCTCGGTCGACCTGGGCGCCTAGGAGCCTCCCTCCCCGAGCGCCGGAGTCACTGACCCCGACAGCCGTTCCGACAGGGCCCGGACCACCGCACGGCGGTGGTCCGGGCCCTGTCGCGTCCGGGGCCGGATCGGCGCTCCGGGTGACTCCCGTCTCAGATACTAGGAAATCCAAGTATTCGTGCAGACAGGGCTGGGCCCGGGTCGTACCGTGGAAGAGCCATACGGTGCGCCGCCCCTGTAGCCAGGGAGTTCGGCCCGTGTGCGCCCGTACGCCGAGGGCAGGCGATCCCCGCCCGGCGTGCTCCCCGCTCCGCCGTGACCCTTCTGGCGACCCGCTTCGCGCGGCACCCCCCTCTCCCCACCCTCTGTGCCCTCCCCGGCGCATTCGACACAAGGAGCCCGGTATGCCCCCCACCGCAGACCGCCACGCCACTCCCGCCCCCGCGGCCACCACCGCCCGCACGCCGCGCCGCCGCCGTGCGGCCGAGCGGCCCCCGTTCGCCGCCGCCGCCCTGCAGCGCGCACTGGACCGCCGTGACAACGGCGGCGTGACCGGCCACCTCTGAGCGCCACCGCCGGGCCGGCTGTCACTGAGCCGACCGGCCCCCCGTCGGGTACCGGCGTTCATCCGCCGAATGGGCCACACGGCCTGACGCCGTGTCACTCCGGCGAGTGCACGTGGCGCCCGTTGGAGGGAAGTTGCTCGCACTGCCCGGCGCGATCATCCTAATTTGGGGCCCCGGAAGGGTGATCGGCGTCCGCGCGGGCGGGCGTCAGCGGCACGGCGTGCGGATCAGTTCCCCTTGCCGGGGGAGAGGGCCCAGTGCGTCAGCCACCCGTCCGTCGTCCGATCGCCCGGATCGGCCTTACCCTGGCCCTGTTGGCGGGGCCGGTGCTGCTCACCGCCGCCCCGGCGGCCGGCAGCCCACCGACGGCCGCGCCGCCCGGCGCCGCCCGCCCGGCCTCCGTCCTGCTGGAACTCGGTACCGAGGCCGCCGGCCCCGCCTGGCGGCAGGCGGCCGCCGAGGCCCGACGGGCCCGGCGCTCCCCGGAGGCCGTCCGCCGCGAGGCCGCGCGGGCCGGAGCCGGCCAGCGGGCCCGGGCGTCCGGCGCCCTCGACCGGCTGGCCGAGGCCGTCCACGAAGCCGCTCCCACCGCCAGGGAGCTCTACCGCACCCGCACCCTGCTCACCGGCCTCGCCGTCACCGTGCCCGCCGACCGGCTGCCCGCCCTGCGCGTGCTGCCGGGCGTGCGGGCCGTCCACCCGATCGTGCGCAAGCAGCGGGACAACGCGCACTCCGTGCCGCTGACCGGTGCACCGCAGGTCTGGGCCGCGGCGGCCGGTGACGCCGCGACCGGCAACACCGGCCAGGGCGTGCGGATCGGCATCATCGACAGCGGCATCGACTACACCCACGCGGACTTCGGCGGCCCCGGCACCGAAGAGGCGTTCAAGGCCGTGGACGGCGCCCGGCCGGCGCCCGCCGGGCTCTTCCCCAACGCCAAGGTGGTCGGCGGCCGCGACCTGGTCGGCGACGACTACAACCCGGACCCGTCCTCCCCGCACCACCAGCCCGACCCGCACCCGGACGACAACCCGATCGACTGCGCGCTCAACGGCCACGGCACGCACGTCGCCGGCACTGCCGCCGGGCTCGGTGTCACCACCGACGGCCACACCTACACCGGCCCCTACCGGCCCGGCCTCGACCCGGCCGGCTTCGCGGTCGGCCCCGGCGTCGCGCCCGGCGCCCAGCTGTACGCGATCCGGGTGTTCGGCTGCGACGGCTCCACCGACCAGCTCGCCCAGGCGCTCGACCTGGCCGCCGACCCGGACGGTGACGGCGACCTCGGCGACCGGCTCGACGTCGTCAACCTCTCCCTCGGCAGCCGCTTCGGCTCCACCGACGACGCCGACGCGATCGCCGTCGACCACCTCTCCGAGCTGGGCGCCGCGGTGGTCGCGGCGGCCGGCAACGAGGGCGACGTCAACGGCATCGGCGGCAGTCCCGGCACCGCCGCCCGGGCCATCGCCGTCGCCGCCTCGGTCGACCCGCACAGCGACGCAGACGGCCTCACCGTGCTCGCCCCCGAGCCGCTCGCCGGGGTCGTCCCGGGCCACTGGAGCGCCCGCTACCAGGGTTGGTCCAGCTCCGACGTCAGCGGTGAACTCGCGCTGCCCGTCGACCAGTCGGACGGCTGCACGGCCTTCGGCGAGGCCGATCGGCAGCGGCTGGCCGGGAAGATCGCCGTCCTCGCCTGGCGCACCCGGGAGTCCGAGCGGGCCTGCGGCTCCGCCCCGCGGGCCGACCACGCCGCCGACGCGGGCGCGATCGGCGCCCTGCTCGCCGCCGACGACGACCACCTCGCCGAGGTCTCCGGCAACGACCGCGTCCCGCTCGCGCTGCTCGCCCGGGCCGACGGGGCACGGCTGCGCGAGGGCGCGGCGGCCGGCCCGGTCGTGGTCCGGCTGGCCGCCCCCGGCAACCCGCTGCACGGCGTCGTCTCCCAGGACCAGCCGCAGCGCACCGACACCCTCACCGACTTCACCTCGCGCGGGATCGGCGTACCCGGCGTGGTCAAGCCCGACCTGGCCGCCCCCGGGGAGACCATCTGGTCCGCCAAGGCCGGCAGCGGCGGCGGAGGCCAGCGCGAGGACGGCACCTCGATGGCCACCCCGCACGCCGCCGGCCTGGCCGCGCTGGTCCGCGCCGCCCACCCGGACTGGACGGTCGAGCAGCTCAAGGCCGCGCTGATGAACACCGCCGGGGACACCTGGCTCGGCGACGGGGGCACCGGCCCGGTCTACGGCCCCGAGCGCACCGGTGCCGGGCGGGCCCGGGTGGACCGCGCCGTCCGCACCCCCGTCGTCGCCTACGCGGCGGGCGAGGGCGCGGCGGAGGGCAGCGTCGGCGTCTCCTTCGGCCCGGTGGCCGTCGCCGGCCCGCTCGCCGCCGTCCGCGAGGTCGAGGTCCGCAACCTCTCCGACGAGGCGGCGGTGTACCGCACCGGATACGCGGCCGCCACCGAACTGCCCGGCGCCCGCTTCGAGATCACCCCCGAACGGGTCGAGGTGCCGGCCGGCGGCACCGCCCGGGTCAGGATCACCCTGGCCGTGCCGGGACAGCTCGGGCGCACGCCCGATCCGACCATCGACACCGAGCAGGGCGGCCGGGCCCGCACCTACCGGGGCGAGCTCTCCGGCCGGCTGCTGCTGACGCCCGTCGCGGACACCGCCCTGCCCGAGCTGCGGGTCCCGCTGTTCGCCGCCCCCCGGCCGGCCTCGGACCTGAGCGCGGCGGCGCCGGTGCGCAGCACCAGGGCCGGTGCGCTGGTCGTCCTCGGCGGCACCCGGGCGCCGGCCGAGCAGCCCGGACTGCTCAGCGCCTTCGCCCTGGGCGGCGAGGGCGCCCGCTGGCCCGACTGCCCGCCCGACAGCGGTGCGGCCGTCGGACCGGGGTCGGGCATCGTCCCGGAGGAGAGCACCGAACCGCAGGCCCCGCAGGACGTCTGCGTGGAGCGCCCCGGCGATCGGGCGGCCAATCTGCGCGCGGTCGGCGCGGCCTCCGACGCGCCCGCCGTCGGCGACGGGGAGGGCGTGCTCTACCTCGCCGCCCAGCTCTGGGCGCCCGCCCCCACCCCGGTCGGCGTGTTCGCCGTCCGGGCCTCGCTGGACACCGACGGGGACGGCGCCACCGACGTGTTCGTCAAGGCGGACCGCCAGCGCGGCAGCGACGTCCTGGTGGCCCGGGCGGTGGACGCCCGCAGCGGCGCCGAGCTGGACGTCCAGCCGCTGAACGCCCGCTGGGGCGACACCGACACCGCGCTGCTGGACAGCGACGTCCTGGTGCTGCCGGTGCGGCTGAGCGCCCTGCCCGGGGTGAGGGCCGGGCACAGCACCGTCCGCTACGGGCTCTGGACCGGCGTCGCCACCACCGGGAAGCCGGACCCGGCCGAGGCCTTCTCCGCCGTCGGTCTGCGCGGCACCCGGCCCACCCTCGCCGTCGACGTGCTGCACCCGGCCGTGGACGTCCGCACCGGCCCCGGCGGTCCCACCGCGGTGGCCGCCGCGCTCCCGCCGGGCACCGTCCTCGACGTCCGCCGCGCCGACGGCGACACGTCCGGGCTGCTCCTGCTCCACCACTTCAACCGGGACGGCCACCGGGGGCAGGTCCTCACCCTCCCCTGACCGGTGAACGCCGCAGGGCCGTCGTCCCGCGCGGGACGACGGCCCAGCGGCGTTCAC
>NZ_JBHVWC010000009.1:0-28534 GCF_042882445.1 Kitasatospora sp. NPDC058218
CCCCGGGCGGGGTCCGGCCTCCGTCGCCGTACCCGGGCGTCAGCCGACGTGGGCGAAGCCCTCCACGCCGCCGAGCGCGTCGGTGGAGGTGGCGGCGCCCCAGCCGTGGGCGCCGGTGTGGATGTGCGAGGTGTGGGCGAGGCCCCACCACTCACCGGCGGCGAACACCGGGTGGGCCGAGGCGACGAACTCGCCGCCACCGGCCAGGCCGACGTGCGCGAACGCCGGGGTGGCGACACCCGCGAGCGCCAGCGCGCCGAAGGCGGTCAGCGCGGCCTTGCCCAGCTTGTTCTTCATTGGATCTGCCCTCTCTTCCGGAGCGCTCGGTCGGAGCGCCCTGCCACTGACACGTGAACACACGCTGCCGTCGGCCGCGGCGCCCCACGCGCCGCACCGACGGCCTGTCACCCGGTCGGCCCGTGCTCGTGGCACGGGCCGACCGGGCCGTCGATCCACCGAAGCCCGGAGGGCCCGGGGACACGTCCCCGGGCCCTCCGTCGCTGCCCTGTGTCGGGATCAGCCGATCAGGTGCGAGACACCCGCGTCGCCCGAGGACTGGGTGTTCTGGCCGACGTTGCAGATCTGCTTCGGGGTGCTGTTCAGGATCGGAACCTCGACCGGAACGGCGACACCGAGGACGGCGACCGCGATGTTGTGGACCTCCGGCAGGCAGATGTTCGCGTTGTCCAGGGTGTGGAAGTTCGGCGAACCGTTGCCGTGGGTGCCGGTCTGGTTGGTGCCGCCGTTGCCCTGGGCGGAGACGGCCGAGCCGTCCGAGTCGGCGATGGCGGAGGCCGAGCCGGCGGACATCGCGATGGCGGCGGCGGCCAGGCCGGCGGCGGCGAGGGACTTCTTGATCATTTCGGGTTTCCTCTCGGGGGATGAATCGGGGAGCGATTCGAAGGGTGGTTCAGGGAGGTGACGCGGGCCGGCAGGTCAGCCGATGAGGTGGGAGACGCCGGAGTCGCCCTTGCTCTGGGTGCCCTGGCCCTGGGTGCAGTACTGCTTGCCACCGCTGTTGGCGATCGGGACCTCGACCGGGACGGCCACACCGAGCACGCCGACGGCGATGTTGTGGATCTCGGGGAGGCAGACGTTCGCGTTGTCCAGGAAGTGGAAGTTCGGGCTGTTGTCACCGACGGTGCCGGTGAAGTTGGTCCCGCCGTTGCCCTGGAGGGACGCGGCGGAGCCGTCCGAGTCCGCGATGGCCGAGGCCGGCGCCGCAGCGGCGGCCAGCGCGGCGACGGCCAGGCCGGCGGCGGCGAAGGACTTCTGGATCATGGGGAGATCCCTCTCTGGAATGCTTTTGGTTTCCGTGCGTACAACGCGTAGAACGCTCAGGCCCGGTCTGCGGTCACTGACATTCAGATCAAAGAATGACGGCACGGAAGGTTACGGGGATTTTTGAAAAGAGTCCGGGAGGCGCGGCGTCCGGGGGTTTCCGGTCGGATTATTAGGCCGAACCGGTTAACCGCCGCAATCCGGGCTCCGGGTGCCTCGTTGAGACAGATTGCTTTCGGCTGCGCCCTGTGCGGCCGAACCCCCCAGATCCCCAGTACGGACAGGCAGAACGGTGAAAAGCATGAAGTTCTCCAAGCGGGCCGGCGCGATGCTGCTGGCGGTCGGTGCGGGCATGCTCGCCTCCCCGGGGGCGGCCTCCGCCGCCGCGGTCAACCCCGATCAGGTCGGGGCCCTGGAGGACCGGCTGGCCACCCAGCAGGTCCCGGTGGACGTGCCGCTCGCCCCGTTGGACAGCCGGCTCTCCGGCGGCGTCCCGACCTCGCTGCTGATGCCGGCCGTGCCCGGCCGCACCACCGGCAACGAGCTGCTCCCGGAGCAGATCGTGCCCGGGGTCGCCACCGGCAAGGTCGGGCCGTCGGCCAAGGCCGAGCTGCCGCTGCCGCTGGTCGACCAGGGCGCCGACCTCGGCGAGCTGCTGCTGGAGGCCCCGGCCGCCCCGCTGCACGCCGACACCCCCGGGATCGGCCTGGGCAAGCCGCTCGCCCTCGCCCAGGACGGCACCGGGCAGCTGGCCGACGGCACGCTCAAGGTCGGCGAGATCGACCCGCGACTGATCACCGGCGCGGTGCAGGCCGTCCCGGGCGCCAAGGCGACCCTCGGCAACGAGGACGAGCGGATCTCCGTCACCGACTCGGTGGGGAACCTGGCCGCGACCACCACCGCGACCACCACCGGCGTCGTGGACCAGACCGGCCTGGCCGGGCTCTCGGCCGTGCGGAGGCGGGGGCTCAGCCCGGCAGGGTGCCGAGCAGCTGGCCGACGACCGGCAGGTCCCGCGGGCCGCCGCCGGCGCTCAGCGGGCCGGTCAGCGTGCTGGTGCTGACCGGGGCCAGACCGGTGTCCTCCGGCTGGACGGTCGCGCCGTTGTTCAGCACGTCGGCGGAGGAGTTGGCCCACGGGTCCAGACGCAGGTCCTTGACCGGCGCGATGCCGTAGCCGAGGCCGGTGGTGGTGCCGCCCAGCGCCTGGGCGAGGTCGGTCTTGGCCAGACTGGCGCCGCCCTCGGCCGGCGCCGCGTGCGCCGTGCCGGCGCCGGCGCCGAGCAGCATCGCGGCGCCCAGGGCGGCGGCCAGGCCGGCCCCGCTCTTCATCGAAACCGTGCTCTTGGAAACCGTGCTCTTCGCAGCCGTGCTCTTGGCAGCCATGCGAAATCACCCTTCGGGGGATCGGGTCCCCGGGCGGCCGGACTGCGCCCGGGTATGCCGAACTGCCCCCGGCCGGCTGGACGGGGGCAGTTCGGCCGGTACGCGTGCCGATCGGATCAGCAGTCGTCCGCGTCGTGGTGCGGGTGCGCGTCCACGTTGGCGCAGCTGTTGCCGAACGCCGGGTTGAGCAGGCCGACCACGTCGACGGAGTTGCCGCACAGGTTCACCGGGATGTGCACCGGCACCTGGAGCTGGTTGCCGGAGAGCACGCCGGGGGAGCCGGCGGCGACGCCCTCGGCACCGGAGCTGGCGGCGGCGGAGCCGGCCGCGCCCAGCACCAGGCCGGCGGCGGCGGCGGAGAGGACGGCGGCCTTCTTCACGTTCTGCATGGGGGTTGATCTCCTCGATCACACACGGGTGGAGCGGGCCGCACCCCGCTGTGGGCGGGGTGCGGCACGGACTCGGTGGAGCTGCTGTCGCCGGTGCGGCGACCGCGGGTTCAGCCGATGTTGGCGCAGTGGTTGCCGAACGCCGGGTTCAGGATGCTGACGATCCCGATGGAGTTGCCGCAGACGTTGACCGGGATGTGCACCGGGATCTGGATCTGGTTGCCGGAGAGCACACCGGGGGAGCCGGCGGCCACGCCCTCGGCGCCGGAGCTGGCGAACGCGCCGCCGGCCGCGCCGACGACCAGGCCGGCGGCGGCGAGGGACAGGACGGCGGCCTTCTTGAGGTTACGCATGTGGTTCTTCCTCCGTTTTCTGCCCGACCGTAAATGGAATTAGTCGGGAGCCGGGCGAAGGGAAATCATCGCCCGCTGGCTTCTGGGATTGCCGTGATTGTCACTCTGGCGGCCCAAGTGGCGCGTGTCGCCCGTGGCTTGGACGATGGAGCGGCCGCCGCTGCACCGCACGTCGCGAGGAATTCCCGCACGGCCGGGAACAACTCGCGCAGACGCGCGACCAGGAGCAATTCCGGACGGGGTCGGACCGGCGGCGGATCTCCCGGAGTCGAATGGGCCGCCCGGTGGGCGGGGCGGCCGTTGCGCGCTGGGTCAGGCGTTGGCGCAGTGGTTGCCGAACGCCGGGTTGAGCAGGCCGACCACGTCGATCGCGTTGCCGCACAGGTTCACCGGGACGTGCACCGGGATCTCGACCTGGTTGCCCGAGGCCACCCCGGGCGAGCCGGCCGCGACGCCCTCGGCGGACGCGCCGTGGGCGTGGTGGGCGGCGGCGACGCCGGCGCCGGCGGCCAGCAGGGCGGCGGTGGCCGCCGTGCCGATGACGCCGTGGGCGAGCTTGCGCATGTGCGGTACTCGATTCGTCTCGTGGGCCTGTGCGGAGCGGGTTCCGTCAGGGAGAACGAGGCAGTGCCCGGGGGGAAACGGTCGGGCCCGGTGATCACTCGAATGCCGGGAGTCGGTCCCGTTGGGCCACTCGGGTGACAAAGGGGGCGTCGCAGCAACCGGGTCGGACGGGTGTCGTTCTAGATGTCGCACTCCCCGTGCATCTCTGTCGAACAGTCAGGAGGCTCCTATGAGCATCAAGAAGACGGCCGCCGTCGGTGCCGCCGTGGTAGGCATCGTGGCGGCCGGCGCCGGCACCGCGATGGCCAGCTCCGGCGCCGAGGGTGTCGCCGCGGGTTCCCCCGGCGTCATCTCCGGCAACCAGCTGCAGGTCCCGGTTCACATCCCGGTCAACCTGTGCGGCAACACGATCAACGTGATCGGCCTGCTGAACCCCGCGTTCGGCAACCACTGCGTCAACGCTGGCTGATCTGCGCCCGGTTCGGCCGGCGCGAGCCGCCGTCCCGCGCTTCCCTCCTGGGGCGCGGGGCGGCGGCTCTCCGTGTTCGCGGCCGCGCTCGCGGCCATGCGGGGCGTCGCGGCGGGTGCTGTCCGGAGCCTTGTTGCGTTACTTGTCAGTACCTAGAATGTGAGACCTGCTCACCTTTCTTTGCTCCGAGCCGTCCGGCGCCCCCGGTCGGGCGGTCCCCCACCCCGCAAGGAGTCACGTGTGATCAGGTCACGTCTGTCAGGCGCGCGCAGACCCCGGTCGGTCGCGCACCGGTCCCCGTACGGCGCGCTGCTCGCGACGGGCGCCCTCGTCGCCACCCTCGGCCTGGCCGGTGCCCCCGCCGCCCTCGCCGACACCGGCTCGGCCGCCGCCCCCGCCACCCGCCCGGCCGCGATCGTCGCCCTCGGCGACAGCGCGATCTCCGGGGAGGGCGCCGGCACCGACACCGGCGACGGCTACTTCCCCGAGACCGACTCGCCCACCAACTACTGCCACCGACACCCGAAGTCGGAGATCTTCGTCACCGGCATCCCCGACGTCACCCCGGTCGACCTCGCCTGCTCCGGCGCCCAGACCGGCGACCTGGTCAGCGACCCCGCACTGGCCGCGATCACCGGCCCCGGCAGCGGGGACTTCGGCGAGCGCAAGCAGGACGTCCAACTCGCCGAGGTGGCGGGCAAGTACGACGTCAAGCTGGTCGTCGTCACGATCGGCGCCAACGACGACTTCGACTTCAGCGGGATCATGATGCACTGCCTCGCGCAGTACTTCCCGATCCCCAAGGACCAGGGCTGCCGCGACACCATCGGCAGCAAGGAGATCGCCGGGCGGGCCGAGCGGGTCCGCCCCAAGGTGGTCGCGGCGCTGCAGAACATCCGTCAGACCATGCGCAAGGCCGGCTACGCCGACTCGGCCTACCAGCTGGTCTACCAGTCCTACTTCAACCCGATCACCCCGGACATCCGCCGCAACGACTACCTCGGCAAGATCGCCGACGGTTGCCCGGCGTTCCCCGAGGACCTCGCCTGGGGCCACAACTGGGTGGTGCCGCTCTTCAGCGACATGCTGCGCGGCGCGGCCGAGCAGGTGCCCGGGGTCCGGTACCTGGACCAGCGGCGGGTCGCCTTCGGCCACGAGGTCTGCGCCGAGTGGACCAGCTCCCCGTACGAGTACACCAACGGGGACGTGATCAACCTCGCCGAGTGGGTCCGCAACGGCTGCGACCAGCAGATCGGCATCCCCGGCCTCTGCATGAACATGGTCCGCCAGTCGTACCACCTGCGGGTGGCCGGCTACCGCGGCGAGGGCGTCTGCCTCGGCCGGTTCTACGCCAGGACGGACCAGCAGCAGGCCTACTGCACCCTCGACCAGCAGAACACCACGTCCATCCAGCCGCTCACCCCCGGGAAGCCGTTCGCCGACGCGCCCGAGGACGGCGCCTGGTACCAGCTCACCTCCGCCGCCGACGGCAAGGTGCTCGACCTCTCCGGCGGCGGCACCTACGGCGACTCCACCAACGGCCGCGGCGCCATCACCTACACCGCCACCGGCGGGCTGAACCAGTCCTTCGTCCTGGAGGTCAAGCAGGGCGGCAGCTACGAGCTGGACTTCAGCGGCAACCGGAACATGTGCCTGGACGCCAACGCCGGCTCCACCGCCCCCGGCACCCGGCTCCAGCAGTGGGGCTGCAACGGCGGCGGCAACCAGCACTGGGTCTTCAAGCCGGCCGGCGACGGCCTCTACAAGCTGGCCGACTCCCAGGACCAGAGCAAGGTCGCCACCGCGAGCGGCAGCCTCGACGCCAGGGGCAACGCCCTGATCGAGCTCGCCACCGACACCGGCGCCGCCGGCCAGCTCTGGCGGCTCACCAAGCTCGGCATCGTCTACCTGCACGGCTGACGCACCCCGTCACCCCGCCGCCGCCCCCAACCGGGCGGCGGCGGAGCCGTCCACGGGATAGGGCAGCTCCACCGGCACCAGCGAAACGTCCCCGCTGCGCCGGACCGCGTCGGCGTCGGACGCGCGCCCCGGTGGGCGCCACCCGGTTTCCCGTGGTGGGTCCGGTCCTTCGGCGTGTCCGGGACGGAAGGTTGGCGCGAGTCCTCGAACCCCAGTGCCGTAGGCTCGCTCGGCGGCGCGATCGTGGCCGCGCCGATCACGAGCGGGGGCGGGGAGTCCAGAGCTGATGAGCACGGCATCGAGTACATCGAGCACGGAACCGGCGAGCGCGGAGCCGTCCGGCGCCGGGGCGGCCCCGGGCGACGCCGAGCGGCAGGGGCGCTTCGCCGCCGCCGTGGACCGTTTCGCGCCCGCGCTCGGCGCGTACGCGGTGGTGAAGGCCACCGGCCTGACCGTCTTCCTGCTGCTGCTCTCGCACACCGGCGACTTCCTGAGGAAGGACCCGGGCCGAGGTGGCGGCGCCCAGCCCTGGGACGTGCTCGGCACCTGGGACGGCATCTGGTACCAGCGGATCGCCGAGAACGGCTACGACCCGCAGCTGATTCCGCTGCACGGCTACCCGCTCGCCACCTACTACGAGAACTCGGCCGCCTTCTTCCCGCTCTACCCGTGGCTGATGCGCCTGGTCGGCGCCGTCACCGGCCTCGGCCCCTACGGCTCGGGCATCGCGGTCTCGGTGCTGGCCTCGTTCGTCGCGGCGGCCGGCATCTTCGCCGTCGCGGAGCGGCTCGGCGGCTTCCGGGCCGGTGTGACCGCCGCGGTGATCTGGGGTCTCTTCCCGGGCTCGGGGGCCGAGTGGGCGGTCTACTCGGACTCGCTGTTCGTCGCGATCTCCGCCTGGGCCTGCTACTGCGTGATGACGCACCGCTGGCTCGCCGCCGGACTGCTCGCCTTCGCGGCCGGCCTCAACCGGCCCACCGCCGCCGCCCTGATCGCGGCCGTCTCGATCGCCGCGCTGGTGGCCCTGGTCCGGCGGACGGACGGCGTCGCGCGACCGCTGACCGCGATGCTGATCACCCCGTGGGGCCTGCTCGGGTACGTCGGCTGGGTCGGCTACCGGATGGACGACTGGGGCGGCTACTTCAAGCTGCAGCGCGGCGCCTGGAACCGCTACTTCGACTGGGGCGCCTCCACCTCGCGCACCTTCCTGGACGTGATCACCGGGCACTGGGACTTCTGGCAGTCCAATCCGGCGCCGGACCTCATCGCGGTGGCCCTGCTGATCGCCCTGCCCGGGCTGCTGGTGCTGCTGCTGCGCACCCGGCCGCCGCTGGTGCTGGTGATCTACACGCTGCTGACCGTCTTCACCGCGCTGAGCAGCAACCAGATCTTCGGCAACATCTCGCGCTACCTGCTGCCCGCCTTCCCGCTGTTCATCGGCCTGGCGATCGCGCTGCGCCGGGTGCGGCTGTCCACGATGGTGGGCCTGTTCGCGATGCCGACGCTCGCGGCGGGCTGGTACGCCGGGTACGCGCTGTTCGAGCTGGGCATTCCGTAGGCCCTGCCGTCCCCACGCGGCGCCCGGCCCGCCCCCGGACTATTGGTTGGTCACGGGATCATCTGCCGGCAGACGGCCTTGCTACGCTCGGACGCATGACGACGAGCCCGCCCGTGCGCCAGATCCGCGACCTCTCCGGCCTGCTGGACCACGCCAGCCATGTGCTGGCGACCCGGATGGCGGCCGCCTTCACCGAGCTCGGGATCACCCCGCGCGCCTACTGCGTGCTGTTCCACGCGCTGGAGACCGAGCGCACCCAGATCCAGCTGGCCGAGCTGTCGGACCTGGACAAGACCACCATGGTGGTCACCGTGGACGAGCTGGAGAAGGCGGGCCTGGCGGAGCGCCGTCCGTCCGCCACCGACCGCCGGGCCCGGATCATCTCGGTGACCGAGGCGGGCGAGCGGGCCGTCGAGCGGGGCACCGCGATCGCCGACGCGGTGCACCGCGAGGTGCTGGAGTCGCTGGCCGAGCCCGAGCGGACGGTCTTCGTCTCGGCGCTGACGCAGCTGGTGGGCGGGCACCTGGCGGAGCCGGTGGAGAGCGACCGGACGGTTCGACGGGCCCGCCGCTCCCGGAGCTGAGCATCCCGAAGGGGACCTTCCCGAGAAAGATAGTCCCGAACAAAACAATCTGCTAGCGTCATACCCGGTACTCGACGAACCGGGAGACCCGCCATGACCACCACGCACGCCCCGCTCGCACCCGCCCCGACCCGGGCCGCCTCCGCCCGCTCCCGCGCCCTCGCCCTGGCGGTGCTCTGCGCGGGGATGCTGATGATCATCCTGGACGGCTCCATCGTCACCGTGGCCCTGCCGGCCATCCAGTCCGACCTCGGCTTCTCGTCCGCCGACCTGACCTGGACGGTCAACGCCTACCTGATCGCCTTCGGCGGCCTGCTCCTGCTGGCCGGCCGGCTCGGTGACCTGATCGGCCGCAAGCGGGTCTTCGTCGCGGGGCTCGCGCTGTTCACCGCCGCGTCCCTGCTCTGCGCGGTCGCCACCGGCCAGGGCATGCTGATCGCCGCCCGCTTCCTCCAGGGCGTCGGCGGCGCGATGGCCTCCGCGGTCAGCCTCGGCATGATCGTCACGCTCTTCCCCGAGCCGGGCGAACGCGGCCGGGCCATCGGCACCTTCAGCTTCGTCGGAGCGGCCGGCGCCTCGATCGGCCAGGTCCTCGGCGGTGTCCTCACCCAGGCCCTCAACTGGCACTGGATCTTCCTGATCAACCTGCCGCTCGGCCTGGCCGCAATCGTGCTCGCGGTGCGGGTGCTCGACGCCGACCGCGGCCCGGGCCTGCGGGCCGGCGCCGACGCCCTCGGTGCGGTGCTGATCACCGCCGCCCTGATGCTCGGCATCTACACCATCGTCGGTACCGGCGAGCACGGTTGGGCCTCCGCCCGGACCCTCGGCCTCGGCGCGCTCGCCGCCCTGCTGCTGGCCGGCTTCCTGCTGCGCCAGGCCCGCGCCGCCCAGCCGCTGCTGCCGCTGCGGATGCTCCGCTCCCGTACCGTCGCCGGCGCCAACCTGGTGCAGGTCCTCGCGATCTCCGGGCTGTTCGGCTTCCAGATCCTGCTCGCGCTCTACCTGCAGAACGTCCTCGGCTACGGTGCGGCCGCGACCGGCCTGGCGATGCTCCCGGCGGCGCTCTCCATCGGGGCGGTGTCGTTGTTCCTCTCCGCCCGGCTGAACGCCCGCTTCGGCGAGCGCAACGTCCTGCTGGCCGGTCTGGCCCTGCTGGTCGCCGCGCTGGGGCTGCTCGTCCGGCTGCCGGCCGACGCCGACTACGCCGTCCACCTGCTGCCGACCATGCTGCTGATCGGCGGCGGCGGTCTGGTGCTCTCCGGTCTGACCGCGCTGGGCATGTCGGGTGCCGGGGCGGCCGACGCGGGCACCGCCTCCGGCCTCTTCAACACCACCCAGCAGGTCGGTGCGGCTCTCGGGGTCGCCGTCCTGACCACTCTCGCGGCCGCCCGGACCGAGGCGCTGACCGGCGCCGGTCACCCCGCCGCGGAGGCCCTCACCGGCGGGTTCCGGCTCGCGTTCACGGTCGCCGCCGCGCTGCTGGCGCTGGCCCTGCTGCTGACGGCCGTCGTCCTGAAGCCGGCGCGGTCCACCGGGGCCGCCGGGCAGCCCGCCGCGCCGCTGCTCTGACACTGCGCGCTTCGCTCGGGCCATCGGGGGCAACCCCGGTGGCCCGCAGGGCTGTCAGGGGTGCGACCGGGGCCGGCTGTCAAGGATTCGGGCGCGGTTCCGGGGCAATTCTCATGTCCCTTCAAGGGAATGTCGGCTATGCCTGCCTTCGTGGTGTTGCGATTCATGACGAAGCGGCCGGAGATCTTCCGGATATGGGCATTAGGTGTGATCATCGCCAAATGCGGGGGGCGGAATCCGCAGCGGGGCGGAAAGGGTGTTCGGCCTCACCCTGCCCCGGTGCGGGTCGGAGCGCGGAGCGGCGCCCGGGGGTCGCGGACCGGCACGGAAGAGCACGAAAGGGCACGGGGGAGCGGCGCGCGAGGGCAGCACGGGAGGGCAGCGCGAGGCGGCCGACGGTGAGGAGCGGCGGCGGCGAAGGAGGCGGGGGCTGCGCGGGCGGCGGCCGGCGGGGCCGGCACGACGGCCACCGAGGGGCGCGGTGCGCGAGTGCTGGGCCGGGTTCTCCGGCCGGCGGCACTTCGCGTCGCGGCGTTCGAGCGGGCCCGTGCCCCGCCGGTCGGTCGGGATCGTTGGCCGACGGTGACCGGGGGCGGGCCGAGCCGGTTCAGGCGGGGCGTTCGGCCTGGGCCAGCGTGACGGCGAGGGAGCGCCAGACCTCGGAGGCGAGGTCGATGTTGGCCGCGTCCTGGGCCTGTTGGGCGAGTTGTTCCAGCTCTCGGATCGCGGCGTCGCGCTCACCGTTCAGGATGCGCAGTTGGTTGCGCAGCATGAGGTGCCGGACGCGGTCCCGAAAGGACAGGTGCTCGGGGTGGTCGCCGAGCCGTTCGCAGAGTTCCCGGGCGGCCGGGTGGTCGTCCTGGTGGAAGGCCAGGTGGGCCTGGAGGGTGAGGAACTCCTGCTGGTGGACCGGCAGGTTGAGCAGTTCGACGGCCGGGGCGGCCTCGCGGAGCCGGCGTTCGGCCTGGTCGGCGCGGCGCGGGTCCATCCGCAGGTAGAGCGAGGCGGCGGCGAGTCTCAGCCGCATCCAGAGCAGCAGTTCCTCGTTGCCGGTGCCCAGCAGGTCCATGGCCTGTTCCAGCAGGGCGGCGGCGTCGGCGTGCCGGCCCTGGCGGATGCGGATGCTGCCGGCCGTCCAGAAGGACTCCGCGCGCAGGGTGACGGGGAGTTCGTCGGCGAGCCGGAGCACCTGGTCGGTGTGGTCCACGGCCTCGACCAGCCGGCCGGTCTCGGCCTCGACGGAGATCAGGACGAGCAGGGTGCGGGTCAGGTCGCCGCGGGAGAGCTGGTGCTCCGTCGCGAGGGCGTAGGCCTCGGTGGCCATCCGGTGGGCGGCGGGGATGTCGCCGGTGATCCTTTGACATCGCGCCAGCTGGACCCGGGCTCTGACCTGCAGATGGGGGTGCTCGATCTGGTCGCTCAGCTCGGTGAGCGACTGCAGGGTGCACTGCTGGTCCTGGCGGGCGCCGCTCTTGCGCTGGTTCTCGGCCAGCATCCAGAGGGACTGCCAGCGCAGTGCGGGGTGGGTGGGGGCGCCCTGCTGCACGGTGTCCAGCAGCATCCGGGTGGCGTCCTCGGTGTCACTCCCGGAGACCACCATGGCGAGCGTCTCGGCGGTGCGGTCGGTCGGCTCGGCCTGGAACGAGGAGAGCGGCAGGTCCAGCTTGTCGCAGAGGTAGGCCACCGCGCGGTCGGTCGGCGGGCGGCTGCCCGACTCCAGACGGGAGAGGTAGGCGGCGGACATGCCGGGCCCCGTCAGCTGGGCCTGCGAGATGCCTCGGTTCTGCCGGATCGTCCGTAGCCGGATGCCGAAGTAGGGCTGTGGCAGGGTTTGGATGGACGTCTGGAGCATGGCGACGACACTGCCACAGCGCCACCGTCATTTGTCAAGCCCGCACTGGGGCCCCGGCAATTCTGTCAAACCGGGGCCCGGTACGCAGTGGATCAGGGCTGGTCGGAGCCGCTCACGGCCACTCGATGTCGCCCTCCTTGCCGTCGGGTACGACGATCGTGATGCCACTTCCCGCCGTGGTCGTGGAGGCCGTGTGGCCCGACAGCGCATGGAGGTTCTGGGCTGCGCCGAATGCGAGGACCACCGCCAGTCCGGTGAGCGCGAGCGTGCGGCGGAGTGTGTTCATCGAGCATTCCCTAGGGTTGTTCAGCAGTGAATCCTGGCGGCGGTACGGGCCGGCTTCCCCCCGATCACTCCGCAGCGGCAACGTAGCTCACCTCGGGTTCTTTGACAAGCATCTGCCAAAGAGATTGACAAACTTGGCAAGCGATCGAAGGGTGCTGTCTTATGAGGCAGTAGCGGAGAAGGGGGTGGGGGTAGTGACGGGGGCTGTCACGTCCGAGGTCAACAGCGTGCCGATCGCGGAGTTGAGGCCGGCCGACTCGCCGCGGCTCGCGGGCGAGGACAGCGGACATGTCGAGACGCTCGCACAGAGCGGGACGGCCTTCGACCCGATCCTGGTGCACCGGGCCACCCGGCGGGTGGTCGACGGCATGCACCGGTTGCGCGCCGCGGCCCTGCGGGGCGAGCGCCAGATCAGGGTGCGTTACCTGGACGGGCCGGAGGAGGAGATCTTCATCCGCTCGGTCGAGGCCAATGTGGCGCACGGCCTTCCGCTCACCCTGGGGGACCGCCGGGCGGCGGCCACCCGCATCCTCGGCTCCCATCCGGGCTGGTCGGACCGGGCGATCGCCCGCACCACCGGGCTGTCGCCGAAGACCGTGGGGGCGATCAGGCGCCGTTCGAGCGAGGAAAATCCTCAGTCGAGCGCCCGGGTCGGCCAGGACGGGCGGATCCGTCCGGTGGATCCCGTCGAGGGTCGCCGGGCCGCCGTCGCGCTGCTGACCGAACGGCCCGAGGCGACCCTGCGGGAGATCTCGCAGGCCGTCGGCATCTCGTCCAGCACCGCGCACGAGGTGCGCCGGCTGCTGCGGCAGGGGGAGGACCCGCTCCGGCTGGCCGGCCGGGTCCCGAGGCAGGACCGTCGCGGCCTCCCGGCCCGGTCCGGCCAGGGCGCGCGGTCGCGGACCCCGGAGCCCGACCGGTCGGGCATCCTGGAGCGGCTCGCGAAGGACCCGTCGCTGCGCTTCACCGAGTCCGGGCGGCTGCTGCTGCGCTGGCTGGGCACCCATGACTTCGACGCGCGGACCGGCCAGGAGCTGATCGCCGCCGTGCCGCCGCACTGTGCCGCCGCCGTGGCCGACCTGGCGAGCAGCTTCGCGCGCGAGTGGAGCCGCTTCGCCGACGAGCTGGCCCAGCGGGCCGACATCCCGGACGGTGGCCGCCCCAAGGCTTCTTGACGCTCGATCACGAGCGTTGCGAGGATCGACGCGCTGCTGCCGTGAGTGCGACGAGAGCCACCGGCGCGGTGGCTCTCCGCGCGTTCGTCCCGCCTTCCTCCGTGCTCGGCGCCCGCAGCGCGCCGACACCGCAGGCTCCGGATCCCGAGCCCGCGCCCTGGCCGGCCGGACCGCGACCATCCCTGCTTCCGACCACCAAAGGAGACGGCCGTGGCGCCAGCCACCGAGTCCACTGTCGACATCGCCATCGTCGGAGCCGGCCCCGCCGGCCTGTACGGCGCGTACTACGCCGGGTTCCGCGGTCTGACCAGCGCGGTCATCGACGCGCTGGAGCAGCCGGGCGGCCAGGTGGCCGCGCTCTACCCCGAGAAGCGGCTGTACGACGTGGCCGGCCATGTCGCGGTCAAGGGCCGGGAGTTGATCGACAACCTGCTGGAGCAGGCCGCGACCTTCGAGCCCCGCTACCTGCTCGGGCAGACCGCGACGACCCTCGTGCCGAACGGCGCCGGGTGGGAGATCACCACCGACGCGGGCAGCCGGATCCTCGCCGGGGCGGTGGTGATCTCCGCCGGCATCGGCCGCGTGGTGCCCCGCACCCTGCCGTGCTCGCTGCCCTACGAGGGCCGGGGCGTCGCCTACCACGTGCCCCGGCTGGAGGAGCACCGCGACCGCGACGTGGTGATCGTCGGCGGCGGCGACAGCGCGGTGGACTGGGCGCTGGCACTGGCCCCGATCGCCCGGTCGGTCACCGTCGTCCACCGGCGCGGCAGCTTCCGGGCCCACGAGCACAGCGTCAAGCAGCTGTACGCCGCCCCGGTCCGGGTCGTCACCGACGCCCAGGTCACCGCCTGCCACGGCGCGGACCGGCTGGAGGGCGTGACCGTCGGGACCCCGGCGGGCGAACTGGCGCTGCCCGCCCAGGCCCTGGTCGCCGCGCTCGGCTTCTCCTCCCAGCTGGGCCCGATCGCCGACTGGGGCCTGGCGCTGGAGAACCGCCAGATCCTGGTCGACGCCGCCATGCGGACCAGCCTGCCCCAGGTGTACGCGGTCGGGGACGGCTGCACCTACGAGGGCCGGGTCCCGCTGATCTCGGTCGGCTTCGGCGAGGCCGCCACCGCGGTGAACCACGCGGCCGTGGCGCTGCGCCCCGGTGCCCAGCTGGCCCCGGAGCACTCCTCCGACTTTCCGCAGTCCGGTCCGGCCTGAGCCGACGACCGCCCCGACGCGCTCCGGCGCGTGCCGCCACACCGATGAGAGGAAGCCAATGATGACGACACCTCAGATTGAGTCGGGCCAGTTCAGTGACGTGATCCCCGGAGTGGTCGACGGGACGGTCACCGCCACGCTCGACGCGGAGGGCAACGTCTCCCTCCACGTCCTGGTCGGCCGGCACGGCCGGAACTCCGAGCGGTGCGACCACATCGAGTTCATCCTGACCGAGGAGAACGCCCGGCAGCTGGGCGAGATGCTGACCACCGCCACCGCCGCGCGGACCGGTCCGGTGCCCTGCTCGGTGGGCGTCCGGCTGAACTCCCCCTTCAGCGGGACCGAAGCGGACCTCGCCTCCGCCGGTCCGTCGGCGCGTTGAGCTACGCGCTGACGGCCTCCCAGGTCGTTCGCATGCTCGGCGACTGGCGGGCGGCCGGGCCGGCCTACGCGGACCTGGCGGAGGCGTTCCAGGTGCTGATCTCCGACGGCCGGCTGCCGGCGGGAGCCCGCCTCCCGGCCGAGCGGACCTTCGCCGCCCAGTGCGGGCTCAGCCGCAACACCGTCACGGCGGCCTACCGGATCCTGCGCGAGCGGGGGTTCCTGGCCAGCGACCGCGGGGCGGGCTCGTTCGTCCGGCTGCCGGAACCCGGCCGACGGACCAGGGCCCCGTACTCCCTGGCGGCCCGCAGCGCCGGGTCGATCGACCTGGCGGTGGCCTCGCTGCCCGCCCCCGAGGCCGTCCTCGGCGCCGCGACCAGGCTGGCCGCCGGCGATCTCGGCCGGTACTCGCACCTGCTCGGCTACGACGTGGCGGGCGTGGCCGACCTGCGCCGGGCGATCGCCGAGGACTTCACCCGACGGGGCGCCGCGACCGACCCCGGCCAGATCCTGGTCACCGCGGGCGCCGACCACGCGCTCGGCCTGATCATCCGCCTGCTGTCCCGCCCGGGCGAGGCGCTGATGACCGACAGTCCGACGTACCCCAACGTCATCGACCTGACCAGGGCGCTGAATCGACGGCTGCTGACCGTGGGTCTCGGCGCGGACGGCTGGAACACCGACGTCTGGAAGTCCGCACTGCGCCAGGAGGCACCGCGGCTGGCCTACCTGATGCCGGACTTCCACAACCCGACCGGCCTGGTGATGCCGGACTCCGCGCGGTCCGCGATCGTCGACGCCTCGCGCCGCTCCGGCACCTACCTGGTGGTCGACGAGGCGCTGCGCGACCTCGCGCTCGACGGCGAGGAGCTGCCCCCGCCGATGGCCTCCTACTCGACGCCCGATCACGTCATCACCATCGGCACCATGAGCAAGACCTGCTGGGCCGGCCTGCGGGTGGGCTGGATCCGCGCGTCCAAGCCGGTGATCGCCCGGCTGATCGGGCTGCGCAACCTCGTCGACACCGGCAACTCGCTGCTCACCCAGCTCATCGGGCTGCGGGTGCTGGAGGCCGGGGACAGCCTGCTGCGGGAGCGGCGGGAGCTGCTGCTGGAACGCCGCCGGGTGCTGGTGAACCTGCTGGCGCGGGACTTCCCCGACTGGCGGTTCTCCCTGCCGCACGGCGGACTCTCGCTCTGGGTGGACCTCGGGGCCCGGCTGGGCTCGCCGCTGGCGCACGCGGCGGGCCGGCGCGGGGTGGAGATCCTCTCCGGGGGCCGGTTCGGCGTGGACGGCACGCTGGAGAGCCACATCCGGATCCCGTTCGTCGCCGACGAGCGGACGCTGGTCGCGGGCTGCGAGCGCCTCGCGGAGGCCTGGCGGGAGGTCCTGCTGAGCAGCCGGGGGAGCCGGCGGGCGCAGGCGGCGGCCTGATGCCGGCGGGCCGCCGTCACGGCGCCAGCGCCAGCGGCGCCCCGCCCGCCGGCGCGGGCGCGCTCGGCAGTTCGCGCATCCGTCGCAGCGGCGAGAGGAGGACCGGCAGGACGGCGAAGAGCTCGCCGACGACGCCCACCCACATCGCCTGCCGGACGCCCAGGCTCTGTCCGAGCACGCCGCCGATCAGCGCGCCCAGCGGCATCGCGCCCCAGACCAGGAAGCGCACCGTCGCCGTCATCCGGCCCAGCAGCGGCTTCGGGCAGAGCTGCTGGCGGAACGCCACCCCGGTGATCTTGAAGGTCATGAAGACCACCCAGCCCAGCGCCTGGAGCGCCAGGGCGATCGCGAACCGCCAGTCGGCCTGGTACATCGGCAGGGCCAGCAGCCACAGCACGGCGCTGGTGATCATCGCCGCGCACATCGCCGGCCCCTGGCCGAACCTGGTCACGATCCGCACCGTGACCAGGCTCCCGATCAGGCCGCCCACGGCCTCCGCGGTGAACACCAGACCGCACAGGAACGGCGACAGGTGGAGTTCGCCGGCGAGCAGCACCAGCAGCATCGAGGCGCCGATCGTGCCGCACATGTTGGAGATCGCCGCGGTGAGGGTGATCGACCGCAGCAGCTTGTCGCCGAAGACGAACCGCAGCCCCTCGCCGATCTCGGCCCGCAGGCTCGCGTCCGGACGGATCTCGGGCCGTTCCTCGGGCCGCTTGATCCGGCCCACGAAGAGCGCCGAGAGGACGAAGCTCACCGCGTCGACCACGATCGCCACCGGCGCGGTCAGGGTCCCGACCAGCACCCCGCCCACGCCCGGCCCGCCGACCTGGATGGTGCTGCGGCTGGCCTCGATCTTGACGTTGGCCTCCACCAGCTGCCCGTCCTCCACCAGGTGGGGCAGGTAGCTGCCGTGCGCCGCGTCGAAGAACGCGGTGCAGACCGACATCCCGAAGGCCACCCCGTACAGCTGGAGGAGCGTCAGGCAGTCCAGCCAGGAGGCGATCGGGACGGAGGCGAGCAGCGCGGCCCGGCCCAGGTCGCCGAGGACCATCACGCGCCGCCGGCGCACCCGGTCGACCCAGGCGCCGGCCGGCAGGCCGATGAGCAGGAAGGCCAGGTACTCGAAGGTCACCAGCAGGCCCGCCTGGAAGGGCGTGGCGTGGAGCGTGCCGATCGCGACGAGCGGAAGGGCGATGAGCGTGACGGCCGTTCCCGCCTGGCTCACCGAGTCGGCCGCCCAGAACCGACGGAAGTCGGTATGGCGGAAGAGACTGGTGCGAGGCGCTGTCATGGCCGCCAACACCACCACCCTGGAGCCGGAACGGCCATTGTTTTAGTCTGGGCGAAAACCTCGCACGGCGGCCGGGAGGACGAGGCCATGGGTGAACTGCGGTTCGGCGTGCACGACATCGTCAACATCAGGTTCGCGATCTCCCCGCTCTGGGAGACGGTCGCCAGCCTCCGGGCGGTCGCCGACCCGGGTCGGCACGTCGTCCACCTCCCCTGGATCAGAAGGGCGCTGGCGCTGCGGCAGGACCGCGGCCTGGTCGTCCGCACGGCGCCGCTCTCCGCGTTGCTGCTGCCACTGCACGACGACGGGCCGGCCTTCCTGACGCCGTCCCCGCGCTGCCCGCTGGCCGAGATCGAGGAGGAGCTCGCGATCCTGCTGGCCACCCCGGCCGAGGAGGTCCGGGCCGGTCTCGGCGCCGCCTGCCCGGTGCAGCCCCGGTCGCCGTTCGGGCGTCGGATCGCCGAGGACCCGGAGCGGGCGCTGCCCGAGCTGGCCGACGCCGTGCACGCCTGGTGGCTGGCGGCGGTCAAGCCGCACTGGCCGCGGATTCGCGCCGTGCTGGAGGCCGACATCGCCCACCGCACCCGCCAGCTCGCCGAGGACGGCATCCAGCAGGTGCTGGGCGGCCTCCACCCGAGCCTGCACTGGGCCGGGGACCGGCTGGTGTCGCCGGACCTCCCGGCCGCCGGGCTCGACCTGGGCGGCGCGGGCATCACCCTCACCCCCAGCGCCTTCGCCGGCCGGTTCCACCTGCTGCCCGGCCACCGGTCGACCCCGCCCGGCGCGGTCTACCCGTCCCGGGCGCTCGGGGTGCTCTGGGAGCGCCGGGAGAGCGCGGGTGACGGCCTGGCCCGCCTGCTCGGCCGCAGCCGGGCCCAGCTGCTGGCCTGCACCAGCTCGCCGACCACGACCACGCAGCTGGCCGCCCGCACCGGGCTCAGCCTGGGCGCGGTCTCCCAGCACCTCGCGGTGCTGCGCGACGCCGGGCTGGTGACCAGCCACCGGTACCGGCGCGAGGTGAATTACACGGTCAGTGACCTGGGGACGGCCCTGTTGCAGCAGGCGTAGTTCCGGGCGGTATCGCGTTGACAGACCGACCGGCCGCCCAGCATGCTCCTCTGGTGTCCCAATCGAGCCCGGCGCCCAAAAAGAGCCTGATTTCCCACCACGATTTCCGGCAACTCTGGGCCGGCCAGTCCATCAGCCAGATCGGCTCGGCGGTGACGTTGCTCGCCCTGCCGTATCTGGCGATCAAAGAGCTGGACGCCACGCCTTTCCAGGTGACACTGCTCACGATGTTCCAGTACCTCGCATTCCTGCTGCTCGGCCTTCCGGCCGGCGCCTGGGTCGATCGAATGCGGCACCGCCGGGTGATGATCGTGGGTGATGTGGGCCGCGCGATTCTGCTCGGTTCCATTCCGGTCGCCCACGCCTTCGACGCGCTCACGCTGACCCAGCTCTACGCCGTCACCTTCGGCACCTCGGTGCTCACCCTCTTCTTCGACGTGGCCTATCAGAGCGTGCTGCCCTCGTTGGTGGCCGACGAGCAGCTCGTCGAGGGGAACGCCAAGCTGGAGGCGACCCGCAAGGTCGCCGAGGTCGGTGGGCCCGGTCTGGCCGGCGCGGTGATCAACGTCCTCAGCGCACCGCTGGCCATCGCGGTCAACTCGGTCAGCTTCCTGGGCTCCGCGCTGTTCCTGACCCGCATCCGCCGGCCCGAGCAGCGGGCGGAGCCCCGCACCGACGGCAACCTGCGCAAGGAGATGGGCGAGGGCCTGCGCTTCGTGCTCGGCCACCCGATCCTGCGGCCGATCGCCGCCACGGCGACGATCTCCAACCTGTGGGGCACCATCGGCATCTCGCTGCTGGTGGTCCTGCTGGCGGACACCCTGCACCTGTCGGCCCTGCTCGTCGGCCTGGTCTTCAGCGCCGCGGCCGTGGGCGGCATCGCCGGCGCGGTGCTGGCGGAGCGGGTCGTCGCCCGGCTGGGCCAGGGGCCGGCGATCTGGATCTGCATGGTCGCCAGCACGGTCTGCTGGTTCCTCGCCCTGCCGCTCTACCAGGACGACTGGCGGCTCGCCCTCGGCATCGTGCTGCACGGCCTGGGCTGGGTCCCGTTCATCATCTACAACGTCACCCAGGTCAGCTTCCGGCAGCGGGTGACCCCCAAGCACCTGATGGCCCGGATGAACGCCACGATCCGGTTCATGGTCTGGGGCGTGGTGCCGATCGGCGCCCTCCTCGCCGGCGTCCTGGCCGAGAACTACGGCGTCCGGGCCGCGATGTGGGTGGGCGTGGTCGGCGAGCTCTTCGCCGTCCTGCCGGTCGTGATCTCGCCGCTGCGCTCCATGCGGGAGCTCCCGACGGCCCCGGAGGACGAGCCCGCGGCGGCCCCCGCCACCGTGTGACCTCCGCTTTCGTCCGGCAACCCGCCGGGTGATCCCCAGCGGGCCCGCCGGCGGCCCGCGCTATTCGCGCACTGTTTCTCCGGCCGCGGGTTTCGGCGGCGCCCGATTTCACCCGCCGGCTGTTTCTCCGACACTCCGGTAATTCCTCGGCCCGTGGCCGGCTCGCTCCACCGAGCCGGCCACGGGCCTTTTCGCACGCCGGGCGGCCGGGGGCCATGGTGCCAAGCATGGTGAATTGGCACTGTCCGAGCACCGCGCCGGTTGCTAGCGTCCTTATCGACGGGGAATGCGCCATTGAGCCGCACATTCGGAGCAGTATGTGGCGTCTCCCTGGCATGGCAGCGCATTGGTACTAGGAGGAAACAAGTGGCAGCGGAAACCCTGGACCGCGAGAAGCTGGAAAACCTCGCGGCCGAGCTGATCGAGAAGCAGTTCCAGCGCGTTCCCAAGATGCGCGAGCTGCACGCCGGCGAGTGGACGGACCGGGACTTCTACATCCGTCACATCACCGAGACCGTGCTTCGCATCCGTCTGAACAACGAGGTCGACACCTACGCCCTCTTCAAGGTCGGTTCGAAGGACGACACCCTCGCCGCCCACCTCGCCAAGTACCTGGCGGAGGAGTTCGGTCACGAGAGCATGTTCAGCCGTGACCTCTTCAAGTTCGGTCTGACCCAGGAGGACATCGACGCCACCGATGTCTTCCCGTCGACCAAGAAGCTGATGGGCTACCTGCGCCTTGAGGCCGACTCGCGTGGCCCGGCGCCCACGACGGTCTGGGACTGGCTGGTCGAGTGGTACTCGGACCGCTACAACCCCACCATCACGAACAAGGCGGCCGAGGACTTCGGCCGTGAGTTCGTCGCGGGCACCGCGACCCACATCGAGTTCGACGAGTCGCACGACCACGACGAGCTGATGTTCCGTACGGTCGCCCGCGCGGTCGAGGTGTTCGGCACCCCGAAGCAGGCGTACCAGGACCTCGCGACCTTCGTGGAGCTCATCGGCGACTACTTCGCCGAGCTCTACGAGCTGACCGTGGGCAGCAAGCAGCCCGCCGGGGTCTGAGTGAGAACGGCACGGGCGCGGCCTCGCGCCGCGCCCGTGCCGGCCGCCCCTGATCATGTCGCGCACCCGTCCGTGAGGGTTGAACACTGATGTCTGAACAACTGCCCGCCCCGCGCGGGCGCGTCCTGATCGTCGAGCCGAGCTCGTCAGGGGTCGCCCTGCTCGCGGAGGCGCACGCGCTCGGTTTCGAGACCGTCGTGGCGTCGGCGGACGTCGACGACCGTCGCCTCCCGGACGCGGCCCGCGCCCATGTCGACCGGCTGGTCGTGGTGGACACCAACGACGAGCAGGCGCTGGCCGAGGCCGCCGCCGCACTCCACGCCGAGCGCCCGCTGGCGGGCATCGTGCCGGGGTTCGAGTTCTACGTGGACACGGTGGCCCGGCTGGCCCCGGCCCTGGGCCTGCCCGGTCTGCGCGCCGACACCGCGCGGGGGCTGCGCAACAAGGCCACCATGCGCCGGCTCGTCGAGGCGGCGGGGCTGCGGGTACCGCGGCACGCCGAGGCCACCGACGAGCAGGAGCTGCTCGCCGCCGCGGCCCACGTCGGCTACCCGGCGGTCCTCAAGCCCACCGAGTCCGCGGGCAGCATCCACGTCAGTCGGGTCGACTCGCCCGAGCAGCTCCTCGCCGCCTTCCGCAGCCTGCGCGCCGACCACCGGACCGACCTCGGCCGGGTGCTCGACGGCCCGGTGCTGCTGGAGGAGTACCTGGACGGTCCCGAGGTCAGCGTCGAGGGGTACGTCGAGGACGGCCGCGCCGTCGTCCTGGCGGTCACCACCAAGATGCTCGGCCCGGAGCCCTACTTCGTGGAGCTCGGCCAGATCATGCCGCACCCGGCGGCCCCGGAGGCCAAGGCGGCCATCGACGCCTACGTCGCCGGCGTCTGCGAGGCGCTCGGCGTCACCCGGGGGCCGTTCCACTGCGAGCTGCGGCTGCCGGCGGGGGAGCCGGTCCTGATCGAGCTCGGTGCCCGGCTGGCCGGCCACCGCATCCCGAAGCTGGTGGAGGCCGTCACCGGGGTCTCCCAGGTGCGGATCATGCTCGCCGGTTACACCGGTCTGAGCGCGCAGGAGGTGGGCGCCTCCTCGGCGCCGACCGCCAAGTACGTCGGCATCGCCTGCTTCACGGCCTACGGGCTGGCGCAGTACCGGGACGTCGAGGGCCTGGACGAGTTGCGCGCCCATCCGGACACCCTGGAGGTGCAGCTCTACGTCCGGCCGGGCGAGCCGATCCCGCCGGCCGAGGACTTCCGCTGCTTCCTCGGCCACGTGGTCTACAAGGCCGAGTCGTACGAGGACGCCGCGACGCGTTGGCACGCCGTCCGGGACGAGGTGCGCTTTGTCTAGTCGAGAGATCCCGCAGTACCTGGTCATCAACCGGTTCGACGACGAGTTCGGCGAGTACCACCGGTTCGTCGAGCCGGGCAGCTGCCGGCTGGCGTACATCACGCTGCCCTGCGGTCTGCCGATCCTGGACGAGGAGAGCGCCCTCGACCTCGTCGTGGTCGACGACCTGGAGATCGGGACGCTGCTGCCCATCGCCCGGCGGCTCGCCGAGCTGCACGGCGGCTTCGACGCCGTGGTGGGCCCCTCGGAGTACGACGTGCTCTCCACCGCGCAGCTGCGGGTGGAGCTCGGGGTCCCCGGCTGGGAGCCGGAGTTCGTGACGGCCTTCCGCGACAAGGCCCGGATGAAGGACATCGTCGGCGGTGCGGGGCTGCGGGTGCCGCGGTTCCGCCGGCTGGACGCCGGCAGCACCGCCGCCGGGATCGCGGCCGAGGTCGGGTTGCCGCTGATCCTCAAGCCCCGGGCCGGCTGGTCGGCGCGCGGCGTGGTGCTCGTCCGCGACGAGGCCGAGCTGGCCGCGCTGCTGGTCGAGCAGGGCGCGGAGCTCGACGGCTTCGAGTGCGAGGAGTACGTCGAGGGCGCGATCCTGCACGTGGACGGCATCCGCCGGGGCGGCAAGTTCCACTTCGTCAGCGCGTCGGAGTACATCAACACCTGCCTGGACTTCCTGACCGGCACCCCGCTCGGGTCGGTCCTGCTCGACCCCGGCCCCCGGCTGGACAAGGTCGTCGAGTTCACCGGCGGCTGCCTGGACGCCCTGGACCTCGTCGACGGCCCGTTCCACCTGGAGCTGTTCGACACGGCCGGCGGGGAGCTGGTCTTCCTGGAGGTCGGTCTGCGCCCGGGCGGCGCGGAGGTGCCCTTCGTGCACCGGGACCTGTTCGGCATCGACCTGTTCGCCGAGGCGTTCCGGGCCACCATCGGCCTGCCGCCGGCGGTGGCGGCCGAGGCGCTGCCCGTCGGGGTCGCCGGCGGCTGGGTCAGCATTCCCGAACCGCGGCCGTACCCCAGCACGGTGGCGTCCCGCACCTCGCTGCTGGACACCGTCGACGAGGTGTACGCGGAGGTCGTCCCCGAGGTCGGCACCGTCTTCGACGGCACCGGCGGGTACGAGCACATCGGCGGCCGCTTCCGGCTGCGCGGCACCGACCACGCCGCCGTGCGGCGCGCGGCGCTCGCGGTGATGGACCGCTACCGGCTGGTGGTCGAGCACGAGGGGCCGGCTGCCCGATGACCTCTGCTCTCACCAGCCCGGTCGGGATCCTGATCGCCCGGGGCGGGCCGGACATCGACGAGGTGAAGATCCGCCGGGCCACCGCCGCCCAGCTGGCGGCGGTCGGCGAGCTGATCCGGTCGGCGGGCGCCGCCCTGCCGGACCGGCCGGAGGACTTCCACGCCGAGCGGATCGAGGAGTTCTGCCTGATCGAGCAGCTCGGCACGGTGGTCGCCTGCGTCGGCGTCCACCGCACCGACGACGGCGCCGAGTTGTACGACCTGGCGGTGGCCCCGGCCAAGCGGGGCATCGGCCTCGGACGGCTGCTGGTGGCCGCCGTGCTGCTGATGCTCAGCGGCGAGCCGGTGACGGAGGTCCGGGTGGAGCCGGGCGGGGCGCGGGAGTGGTTCACCGCGCTCGGCTTCACCGAGGCGTCGCCGACCGTCCTGCGCCGGGACACCGCCGGCGGCTACGACGCGCTGGAGACCCTGGGCCGGATCGCCGATCTCCAGATCGAGTTCCAGCGCTCGGGCAAGACGCTGCGCTGGGAGCCGTCCTCCACCGCGCTGCTGATGTTCGCCCAGCGCGGCGGGCTGAAGCCCGAGTCGCTCTGCTGGGCCGGCGTGTGCGGGACGTGCGCCGTCCGGATCAAGCGCGGCACCGTCAGCTACAACACCGACCCGGGGGTCGACCCCGAGGACGACGAGGTGCTGCTCTGCATCACCCGGCCGGTCACCGACCTGGTGCTGGACCTCTGAGCGGGCCGGCGCGGGGGCGCCGGCGGTGGCAGTGGCGGGACGCCGGCTCGGGGGGCCGGCGCCCCGCCGACGGCAGTGCGGGACGCGAGTACGGAACCGAGTACGGAGAACGTGATGACGGAGAACCGACGATGACCAACCGTGTGACCGAGGCGTACAACGCCGCCTGCAAGATCCCGGGCAACGGCCTGGTCGACGTCATGCGGACGCTGGCGGCCAACCCGGCGATCCCGACCTGGAAGCGCCCCTACCCGCCGCGCCCCAACTTCGTCGAGGAGCGCGAGATCCGCGCGTTCGCCGACGACCTCATGGCCCTGCTGGGGATGCTCACCACGCTGCCCGACCGGCTCTTCGACGGCGACCTGGACCGCTTCCTCGACGCCGTCGGCGTCCACGGCGCCCGCGCCGAGCTGATGCGCCGCCACGCGCACCAGACCCCGGTGGTCTTCGGCCGCGCCGACGTCTACCACGACGGCAACGCCTTCAAGCTGCTGGAGTTCGGCATCGGCAGCGACCTCGGCGGCTGGGACTGGGCCGGCGAGGTGCCGCGCGGCCTGCTGGAGATCGACGCCTTCGCGACGTTCGCCGCGGAGCACGGCCTGGGCTACGTGCACACCGGTCGGGAGACGGTGCGCACCATCAAGGAGGCCGCCAAGGTCATCGCGGGCGACCGCGAGCCGGTCGTCGCGATCATCGAGGGCCCGGGCGGGCTCGACACCTTCGGGGCGGCCACCTGGTACAACGTGCACCGCGTCATGCGCGGCCTCGGTCTGGACCTCCACCTCGGCGAGCTGGACGACCTGGAGGTCAAGGACGGCCGCCTGGTGCTGGACGGCCACGTCATCGACGTGGTGTGGCGCGCCTTCGACACCGACCAGCTGCTGGAGGACCCGGCGTTCGTCGAGCTGGCCGAGCCGGTCTTCCGGGCCCACGAGGCGGGCAAGGTGCTGCTCTGGCACACCCTGCAGAGCAACCTCTTCGGCGAGAAGGGCTGCATGGCCCTGCTCTCCGACCCGCACTACGCGATCGGCTTCACGGCCGAGGAGCGCGCCGTCATCGACCGCGCACTGCCCTGGACGCGGTCCCTCCAGCGCGCGGAGGACCTGCTGGTCCCCGGCCGCCTGGACGACCTGATGGCACGCCGCGACACCCTGATCCTCAAGCCCAACAACCTGTTCGGCGGGCACGGCGTGGTCGCCGGCTGGGAGACGGCCGAGGACGCCTGGCGGACCGCCCTCACCGAGGGCGCGGCCGCGGGCTGCGTGGTGCAGGAGCGGGTCGTCCCGCGCACCGAGTTCATGGTCGACCCGGCGACCGGCGAGGAGAAGCCCTGGCAGACCCTCTGGGGCGTCTTCTACCAGCCGGACGGCTACGCCGGCGCCCAGGCCCGGGTCGTCCCGGCCGGCTCCACCGAGGTCATCGGGCACCGCTCCATCGACCAGGTCCACACCGGTTCGGTGCTGACGTACTGAGCCGTCCGCGCCGAACCGCCGTACACAATCAGGATGGGTGAAGTGAGAACGTCGGAAGACCACGGAATGTCACACGTCATCGTGATGAACCGTTGGAAGGACACCTACGCCGACTACGCCGCCTACATCGACCACACGCGGTGTGCCGTCACGTACATCACCAGCCCGCTCGGGCGCGGGGCCGTCCCCGAGGGCGCGGCCGAGATCGTGACCCTGGACGACATCCAGGACCTCGCGCAGCTGCGCGCCGCCGTCCTGGGCCTCGCCGAGCGCCACGGCGCCCCGGACCGCCTCATCACGCTCAAGGAGGAGGACCTGGAGAACGCCGCGATCGTCCGGGCCGAGCTCGGGCTCCCCGGCATGCGGCTGGACGAGGTCCTCGCGTTCCGCGACAAGGTGGTCATGGGCGAGCGGATCGCCGCCGCCGGCCTGCCGATCCCGGCCTTCGCCGCGGTGTCCGAGGCCGAGGACATCACCGCCTTCGCCGCCGAGCACGGCTGGGACCTCGTGGTGAAGCCGCGCGACGGCAGCGGCAGTGCCGGCGTCGTGGTGATCTCCGGCCCGGAGGACCTGGCGCGCATCGAGTTCGGCCGCTGGAAGCTCATGGTGCAGGTGCGCAACCCGCACCTGATCTGCCACGTGGACGGCATCTTCGACGGCGAGCGGCTGCTGGTCTGGCGCGGCTCGCGCTACGTCAACACCTGCCTCGACTTCGCCCACGGCACCTTCTACGGCTCCATCGAGGAGGCGGACCCGGAGCTGCACCGGATCATCGGCGAGGCCACCGAGCGGTACATGCGCGCGCTGACCGACCGGGCGACCCCGTTCCACCTGGAGCTGTTCCTGGAGGAGACCGACGCCGGTACCACCTGCTCCTTCCTGGAGACCGGTGCCCGGGTCGGCGGCGCGGAGACGCCGTTCCTCTGGCGCGAGGTGCACGGCTACGACCTGATGAAGGCGGCGTTCCACCTCCAGCTCGGGGTGCCGCTCCAGGAGGGCGTCGACTGGGCGGTCCAGGACGTCGCCGGCTTCCTGGTGGTCCCGGCGCCCGCGCCCCGGCCGTGCCGCTTCACCCAGATCACCTCGATGGTCGGCCGGACCCCGGGTCCGTACGCCGAGTCGCTGGCCAAGGTGGGCGACGTCCTGCCGGTCGCGCACGGCTACGAGCACGTCGGCGGCCGCTTCCGGTTCCGCGGCGCCACCGCCGAGGAGGTCCTGGAGTCGATCACCGAGACGTTCAAGGGCTACACCGTCGCGGCGGAGACCGTGGAAGCCGCCGCGGTGTGACGGTGCCTCGGAAGCCCGGTGTCCGGATCTCCAACCGCCCTGGCACGCACATGTCGAGATGGCCTGTCAGGAAGGCCTCGACCTGCGTACCGTGACCGTGGCGGACGGCCGTGGGCCACCTCCCACGGCCGTGGGCCACCTCCCACGGCCGTGGGCCACCTCCCACGGCCGTGGGCCACCTCCCACGGCCGGATCCGAGACCCGTGCCCGAGCACCGCGGAAGGACCACCACCTCATGCCCCCAGCGACCACTACGACGGGCCGTGCTCGCAAGGCACTTCCGGGCACCTACGGCGCCGCCGCCCTCGCCGTCGGCGCGATGATCTGCGTCCAGTCCGGCGCCGCGGTGTCCACCTGGATGTTCCCGACGGCCGGGCCGCTCGGTACCGCCTCGCTGCGGCTGGCCTTCGCGGCCGCGATCATGCTGATCTGGGCCCGGCCGCGGTTGCGCGGCCGCAGCCGGCAGGACCTCCTGTACGCGGCCGCGCTCGGCACGGTCAGCGCGGTGATGACGATCTGCTACTTCGAGGCGATCGACCGGATCCCGCTCGGGGTCTCCAGCGCGCTGGAGTTCCTCGGGCCGCTCGCCGTCGCGGTCGCCGGACTGCGCCGGCGGATCGACGTGATCTGGCCACTGCTCGCGGTCTGCGGCGTGCTCGCGCTCACCCAGCCGTGGAACGGCTCGGTGGACCTCGTCGGGCTCGCCTTCGGGGCCGCCTCCGGTGCGGCGCTCGGCGGCTACGTCATCTTCACCCAGCGCGTCGGCGACCGGTTCTCCGGTGTCGACGGGGTGGCCATCTCGCTCTCGGTGGCGGCCCTGGTCGCCGCGCCGTTCGGGCTGGTGCACGCCGTGCCGGTGCTCACCCCGGGCATCCTGCTCGGCGCGGCCGGGGCGGCCGTGCTGCTGCCGGTCCTGCCGTACGTCCTGGAGATGCTCGCGCTGCGCAAGCTCACCACGGCCGCGTTCGGGACGCTGCTGAGCTTCGAGCCGGGCTTCGCCACGCTGATCGGCTTCGTCCTGCTGCACCAGACCATGAGCCTGCTCCAACTCGCGGGCGTGGTCTGCGTGGTCGCGGCGAGCCTCGGCGCCGTCCGCCGCGGCGAGCGGGTGCCCGAGCAGCCCGCCGAGCCCGTCCCCACTCCGGAGAAGGCCGCCACCGGCTGACCGGCCCACCGACCGCGCGCGTCCGCCCAGGGGCGGCGCCGCGGCGGGGGGGGGGCGGCGCCCCCACGCACTAACAAATGTTGCCGCGCGCGGGACACCCGGGTCGGAACCCCCGACA